>JALONZ010000420.1 GCA_025454675.1 Anaerolineae bacterium
CGTTTTGGCTTGTCGAGTCGCCACTTCATCGGCTTTTTGAGCGAGAATTTTATCTAAGATGGTATCCGTTTTGACGAACATCGTATGTGGTATCCTCATTGTGTATATATCACTAAGTAACATTCGGTTAATTCTTTGAAAAAAGCGGTTTAACCCCACCCCCAACCCCCTCCCCATTGCATGGAGAGGGGGCTAAAACCGCGCCAAGAAATGGTTTTCTCCCCCCTTTCTCCACGCAGTGGGGATAAGGGGGGAGGGGGGGATAGGGGCTGTTTTTATAATTACATAGCGAATCTTACTCTATTATGCAACAAATTGCTTAGAAAACGCGATAAGCCCATCTAATTTGGCGAGTGCCAACCCATTATCAATCGCTTCACCCGCCAATTTAATCCCTTCGGCTTTTCCACCCACAAAAATCGCCGCACCTGCGTTGAGCAACACGATATCGCGCTTGGCATCCCGAATATCTCCCGCCAAAATCCCGCGCAAAATATCGGCATTGGTCTGGGCATCCCCACCGAGCAAATCGCTGATGGTCGCACCATGAAATCCATATTCGCGCGGGTCTAGGGTATAGGTAGTCACAGCGCCATCTTGATAATGACTAACCGTATTGGGTCCCGTAGTCGTCAGTTCATCCATATTGCCATACCCACAAACCACCATCGCGGAAATTGCGCCCAGTTCGCCCAACACATTCGCCATCAGGTCGGTTAAATCGGGGGCGAATACGCCCATCAATTGACGGCGTGCGCCTGCGGGATTGGTGAGCGGACCCAAAATATTGAAAATACTCCGAACACCCATTTCTTTGCGCGGACCCACCACATAACGCATGGCGGGGTGCAATTTGGCGGCAAATAAAAAGCCGATACCCACTTCATCCACGCACATCCCCACTTGTTCAGGGGTCAAATCCAAATTCACACCCAATTGCGCCAACACATCCGCGCTCCCACATTGACTACTGGCGGCGCGGTTGCCATGTTTGGCAATGGTAATCCCCGCCCCTGCCGCCACAAATGAGACAGTGGTGCTGATGTTGAATGTCCCCGATTTATCGCCACCCGTCCCACAGGTATCCAAGAGTTGTGCGCCTGCCATTTTGGTGGGAACTTTTTCGGAATTGGCACGCATGGCAATGGCGCTCCCCGTAATTTCGCTTTGGGTTTCGCCTTTCATCCGCAAGCCCATTAAATATGCGCCAATTTGCGCGGGGGATGCCTCACCTTGCATAATTTGGTGCATCACCATTTCCGCTTCGGATGATTGAAGGTGTCCGAATTTACCAATCAGGTCAATAGCCCGTTTAATATCCATTCGCCCATAAAGCCCGTTTAATATCCATTCGCCCATAATCCCTATCTGACTTAAACCGCTAAAAATTGATTTTCGACAAAATTTTGCAAAATCCGCTTGCCATAGGTGGTTAAAATGCTTTCTGGGTGAAATTGCACCCCCACCACAGGATATTGTTTATGACGCAATGCCATAATTTCGCCCTCTTCGGTGAAGGCAATCACCGATAATGAATCGGGCAAGGTCGCCTCTTCCACAATCAGACTATGATAACGGGTCGCTTCAAACGGGCTGGGTAGCCCTGTGAATAACGGGTCTTGTGCGTGGTAAATCATGCTGGTTTTGCCGTGCATCAGGCGTTCCGCCCGCCGTACCACCCCGCCATACGCCTGCCCAATACATTGATGCCCCAAACACACGCCTAACAACGGGATTTGCGAACCGAGTTGGTTAATCACATCCAATGACACCCCGCCATCATCGGGATTTCCCGGTCCTGGCGAGATGACGATATGCGAAGGCGCAAGGTCAACAATTTGTGGTAAAGTGATTTGGTCATTGCGGATAACACACAATTCACCACCCAATTCGCCCATCAATTGCACAAGGTTATAGGTAAAACTATCGTAGTTATCAATCACAAGAATCATATTTTGTCCCCTCTTTCATCGTATGGCATCACACGCGCAATTTTTCCTTCCAAATGGGCTGTATCATTATCCGCCGTGATACGCCATGCTTTGCCATCATTCAAAACAGTCGTCACAGAACTATTGCCAAAGGTACGCGGGGCGGTATCCACTTCTGGCAACAACATTTCGAGCATCAAATTGATGGTGATGGTATGTGAAACAATCCCAACGGTGATATGCTCCTCTTTTTCGTGCTTTTTGAGGATTTCTTTTAGGCACGCCTGAGCGCGTTGGCGCACTTGGTTGAGCGATTCGCCCTCCGGAATTTGATAATTATCGGGGTCTTTTTGAAATTGGGCATATTCACTCGCATACCAACCATGAATTTCTGGCACAGTCAAGCCTTGCCAATGCCCCACAGAGCGTTCACGCAACCGTTCATCATAAATCGGCGGATAGCCTAAACGACTCGCCAAAATTTCTGCCGATTCTTTGGCACGCCGAATATCACTGCTATACAACACGGTCAGCCCCAAGTTACGAATGAAATTGGCGAGGCGTTCAATCTGAAGCCGTCCATACTCATTCAGTGGCGATTCTACCCACCCCTGAAAACGCCCCTGCAAATTCCAATTTGTTTCGCCCGGTCGGATAAATACCAATCGTTTAACGCTCATGTGGTGTGCTTCCTTTCATCAAAATATCATCAAAAAAGTCATTTTAAGCCTTGCTCCGCGTAGTGAATGGCAACCGCCACCGCTTTCGCTTTATTGATAGATTCTTCATATTCGGCGGTGGGATTACTATCGGCGACCAATCCACCACCTGCCTGCAAGTATACCCTATCCCCTTGCACGACCAATGAACGAATGGTTATACACGTATCCATCGAGCCATCATAACTAAAATAGCCGACTGCCCCGCCATACGCCCCGCGCCGTGTCCCTTCCAAATCTTCAATAATCTCCATCGCGCGGATTTTTGGCGCTCCGCTCAATGTGCCTGCGGGGAATGTGGCGCGGAACAGGGCAAAGGCATCATAATCACCGCGCAACTTGCCATCTACTTGGCTGACGATGTGCATCACATGCGAGTATTTTTCAATCGTCATCATGCGCGTGACTTTCACCGTCCCATAATCGCATACCCGCCCCAAATCATTGCGCCCCAAATCCACCAGCATCACATGCTCCGCAATTTCTTTGGGGTCTGCCAATAAATCTTCAATCAGGGCATTATCTTCGGCTTCATCTTTGCCCCGTTTGCGTGTGCCTGCGATGGGTCGTGTGGTGGCGATGCCATCCTCATAACGCACCATCATCTCTGGTGATGCACCCAACAAGGTAAAATCCCCGCCAAAATGCAGATAAAACATATACGGCGAGGGGTTTAATGCGCGTAATGCGCGATAAATTTCAAACGGCTCGGCGCTTGTTTGGCAGGTGAAGCGTTGTGATAACACAATTTGGAACGCATCTCCCGCTTTAATATGTTCTTTGGCACGCAACACATTGGCTTCATATACGTCTTTGGTGATATTCGAGACCAAATTTTCACCACGCGGGGCTGGGGTTGGGCGGGGCAATGGCAACGGTTGGCGGATAATATCGGTGATGGCTTCAATCCGATTCACCGCATCTTGATACGCCTCAGCAGGGTCGCCTGTGTTATGGGCATTCGCCAAAATAATGAGCTGATGTTTCACATGGTCAAATATCACCAGCGTATCGGGCAACAAAAATACCGCATCGGGCAAATCGAGTTCGCGCTTGGCAGTTTGGGGCAATTTTTCAAAATAGCGCACAATGTCATAAGCAAAATAACCAACTGCACCACCCACAAAACGCGGTAATCCATCCAATTCCACAGGCTTATACCGATTGATTTCGGCTTGTAAGACATGCAACGGGTCTTGACCATCTGCTAAGGGGAAGGTGGTCGTTTCGCCGTTATAAGTGCGCGTTACCTCACCATCTTTGAACGAAATCATCCCTTTGGGATTCACACCCAAAAATGAATAGCGTCCCACTTTTTCGCCACCTTCCACACTTTCCAGTAGAAAGGCGGGATGGTTATTTTGGGTCAGTTTGATGAATACCGAGACAGGTGTTTCTAAATCGGCAAGCAGGCGACGATAAACGGGGACTAAATCACCCTGATTAAAAAGGGGTAATATCGCATCAAATGTGGGGGTAATATCGGCACGTTGAACAGTTGAAGGTGCTGTCGCAAAAACCATTTTTCATTCTCCAATGATAGAAAACAAAAACCCGCTCACAAATACAAGGACGAGAGCGGAAGTCTCGCGGTGCCACCTTGTTTTTGATGGTTTTGCCATCAACCCTTATCAGATGCGATGGGTGATTATGCCCATGACATCTTGCGCCATGATAACGGTGCGCCTCCGATGTAGACTACTGCGAAAAAGCACTTTTCGGTTTGCCCACACAACTCCCCGACCCATTCATTACAAGCGTCTTGTACCACATTCACACCAGCTAGTGGCTCTCTGAACAGCGTTTTTGTAATTACTCGCTCGGTTCAACGTTTTTAAGTATTGGATTTGTGAAGATAGTATCGTTTATTTCACAATCTGTCAAGCGATTAATCGGTTTTCTGATTTACTATATCGGCTAACTTGCGTATTTTTTGCCCAGTTTCGTACCAACTAATCTCGCTCAATCCCAATTTTTCGCGGATGAGGTCATCTTCTACCCCATTCACATGGTCACGGACG
>JALONZ010000421.1 GCA_025454675.1 Anaerolineae bacterium
CAGGATAGCGAACAACAATTGCGTAAAATTATAAATAAAATGGGCAATGATGGCGGCAGTCGTGCTGGCGCGATTACGAATAATTCCCAAACCGATTGAAATTCCCAACAGCAAAATAATCGCGGGGGATAACAGGCTTTGGGTATGGAGCAAGGCGAAAAAGATGCTAATCAGCAGGTTGCCAAAAATCGGTTGGAGCGCCCCTCTAAATAAAATTTCTTCCCCAATTGCCGCCGATGCCGATAAAATCAATGCGAGTGGCAAAGTCGAAAATGCCTGTGCAATACTATCATTGGCACGATTCATGTTGCTGACCGATTGCGCTTGGTCGGGGAAAAATAAGGTGATAATCAAGCCTAAAATGATGCCAAAGAACCATAATAAGCCTAATAATGCGATACCCCCACCAACACCCCAAACGAAATCTTGCCGATTCGGAATGCGTAAACCCAACCGATTGAGGGTGCTATTCCAATCGCGCCGAATTGCCCACCCCACCCCCAAAAATGCCGCAATCACTTGTAACCACAGTTGAATCAGCAAATCGGGGACATTCGCGCCTTGTTCTTCGATGGATTGCGCCATCGCTTCTGTGCCACCTTGTGATAAAAACAGCATCAATTGGGCAATCAGGAGCAACAATATCATGATGATGGCAGTATTATGCACCCATGAATCCGGTTTATAGGGTGTGATACGCTTGGCGAGGCTCATCCGAAATGGTTCTGAACTCACCATCTGAAACCCTATAAAGGTCACAATAACAGTCACAACAACACCAATCGTCACTGTTATGCCATCTATTTGTGGCACGGCAATGCCTTGTGCCTCAAATTGTTCAGAATTGGCACTAGCAGAGGCAACCATCAACAAATAGGGAATAAATGCGCTCATCAGCGATACCGCAACATATAACAATGTTCGCATCATCGCAAAACGGCGGTCTAAGACGGCTAAATATGCCGTATCAGAATGATTTTCTGCGCTAAGGCGTGCGGTCAACAAATCGGTATGATTGGCAAAGAAGATGGTGTAATAAATATAGCCAATCAGCATCAGATATAACAATACAATAATGGACATACACTATTCTCAATTCTATGTTAAATCCAATAAAGCATACCACATTCGCCTAACTTGTGGCTATAAGCGGAATTTAGGCTATAATGGATGAAATAACGGCATTTATGATTTAGGGTGACATTTTTATGCACAAAATTATTCATCTCGCACCATCCATTTTAGCCGCCGATTTTGCCCGTTTAGGCGAACAAGTTCAAGAAGCCGAAGCCAATGGCGCAAGCATGATTCATATTGATGTGATGGATGGTCAATTCGTCCCGAATATCACAATGGGCGCGATGGTAGTTGAAGCCGTGCGCCGTGTAACACAACTCCCGCTTGATGTTCATCTGATGATTGTTCAGCCTGCAAATCACATCGAGGCATTTGCTCGCGCAGGCGCAGACAGAATCACGGTGCATTACGAAGCTGACCCGCATTTGCACCGCACCATCATGACCATCAAAGCATTGGGATGTATGGCAGGCGTGGCTATCAATCCGCATATCCCCGCGTTGGCAATTGATGCCATTTTGCCATTTGTTGACCAAGTGAACGTGATGACAGTGAATCCGGGCTTTGGTGGGCAAGAGTTCATCCACGAAATGATGTCTAAGGTGGCAGATATTCACGCCATGATTGGCAATTTACGCCATCATATTGATTTGCAAGTAGATGGTGGCATCAATACCCAAACTGCCATGAGCGCCGCCCAAGCAGGTGCAAATATTCTTGTGGTGGGGTCGGCAGTATTTAATCACCAATTTTCAGTCACAGAAGGCATAAACCGCCTCAAACAAGCCTTAGCCACCATATAACAAATAATCTATAGGGCATAATAATCACCTGTATGCCCTATATCCCCTCTTAATATCCCCTTGCCCCAACCCACTTCTGACCTTTAATGAACCCTTAAAGCTGTTCTATTGACATTCATATGCAATTCATGATATTGTATAAGTGTGGTACGCAATAATCTTTTGTGACCCAATGAGAACCTTAATAGCAAATTATGACACGAGGAGATAAGCGGTATGAATACCCTTTTGAACGAATTCGTGGCTTCTGTGGAACATAAGCGAATTGTCGAGCAAAATAGCCGAAAAAGCATCGAAAATACCGTTAAAGATATTATCAATGCTTTCCGACTCGACAAACGCCAACGTCACACAGAGGACAGTCACGATGACAATCCCATTCAAGACTAATCATCATTTTCACCGACAAACAAGGCGACCCCAATAACAAGGTCGCCTTGTTTGTTTTTGAATATTGGTGTAGGGTATAAAAAAATATCGGCATGTTTGAGGATATAAAAACCTATGCGATGGATGTTATTAGTCTGTGTGTTTATTTTATTCGCCCTTCCCCACCCCGCAATTGCCCAATCATATGTGTCTGAATTAACTATCACCCACACTGAGCGCGTCACGTATGCCAGTTGGGATAATACCTATACCCAAATTTTGACCACATCCGATGATGGCACAATCCGCATGAGCGATGCCCAAACGGGTGATGTCATCTGGCAAATTGATTATTTCCAACCCATTTTGGGGGCATCATGGAGTCATGATAATCGCACAATTTTGGCATGGGATGAACAAATGTTGCTCATTATCGATGCCGATAGTGGTGAGTTTGGATTTGAAGGCTCACTGGTGAATATCCAAAATGCTATTTGGAAAGGTGATGATAGCGCGATTTTGGTTTATGATGAGAGAAGCCTACTCGTTATCACCTTAGCGGATAAAGCACTCGCTTCAGGGCGCGTGTTGACGCAATTCGCAGACGAATCAACCTTTATTTCTGCCCGATGGAGCATGAATGACACGCAAATTGTGACATTCGATACCAGCATGACCACCCGTATTTGGGATGCGACCACTTATGAAGAAGTTGCGACCTACACATTTCCAGAAGGTGTGACAGGCATCGTTCAAAGCGATAATGGCAATTATTTTGCCAGTTGGGGCGCAGATAATGATGTGGTGGTGTGGCGCATCAGCGATACAGGCAGGTTGCTTTCATGGGGGCGATTTCCGCATAGTCGGACATTTGTCATCGGCGCGGCATGGGAATTGAATGATACCGTATTACTCACATGGGGCGCAGATGAAACGGCGCGGTTATGGGATGTAACCCGTGCGGATGAGTTATTCAAAGTGAGGCATATGGATTGGGTAACAGGGGCGCGACTCAATGGCGATGGGACAAAACTGGTCACATGGTCTTATCAATTTGCATATGTTTGGGATGTAGAGACAGGTGAACTCATCCGCCAAGCCTTACATAATAATTTGGTCAGTGGGGCATTATTCAATGGAGATGAAACAC
>JALONZ010000422.1 GCA_025454675.1 Anaerolineae bacterium
GGGGTTTTTCATGGCGGGATATGTGCTGTTTGTTATCCTCACCATCGTGCGTGCTGGCTAATTGAACAAATCCCCCAATCATTGGGGCTTACGAATCCAAATGGAGGCGATTTCTCTGGTAAATTGCCTCTATTGATTTAAGATGAGATACATCTCTAATAGGCTTCATCATGATGTAAATCAAAATAAGGATGAAAACGATGTTGCTAGATATTGTGTACATCATCATTGGCATTATTGGTTTGGTTTGGGGTGGTAATTGGCTGGTGACAGGGTCAGCCCGTCTTGCCGAATCCTTTGGTATTCCGCGCCTGATTGTTGGGCTAACCATTGTTGCATTGGGTACATCATCCCCCGAATTGTTAGTCAATTTATCATCGGTATTGAATGGCTCCACTGACCTCGCGTTGGGGAATGTGGTGGGGTCGAATATCAGCAACATTGGCATTATTTTGGGCATATCGGGTATCATCGCGCCAATAGTTGTTCATGCCACCCTTATCCGCCGTGAAATCCCGATTATGATTGTGGTGGCGGTTGGGATGTATCTCTTGGCGTTGGATGGACAATTGAATCAGTTTGATGGCATCTTATTATTGCTCGGATTTGTGGCATTTAACGGGTTGATGATATGGGTAACACTCCAAAATCGCCCCTTAGCGCATGTGGACGATGTGGCAGAATTTTCTACCCAAGAAATTCGTTCCATCAAACGCCCGATTGAATTGGCGCGATTGGTGGCGGGGTTGGTGATATTGATTGTTGGTGCAAACCTGACGGTGCAAGGTGCGATTAATATTGCGACTGCGCTGGGTGTAAGTGAACTCATCATCGGCATAACCATTGTTGCGGTGGGTACATCGCTCCCCGAATTGATGGCAAGCCTCATCGCCGCGATTCGTAAAGAGAGTGAATTGGCGATTGGGAATGTGGTGGGGTCGAATATTTTCAATATTTTGCTCATTTTAGGGACAACATCCGCCATCCAACCGATTAATATCCCCCCAAGTGCCTTACAATTCGATATATTGGTGATGCTTGCCTTTTCGCTGTTGCTGTTTCCATTGGCATGGATGGGGAATAAGTTGGATCGTTGGGAATGTGGCGTATTGCTGGCGGGGTATGTGGTTTTTGTGCTGGTGACGATACTGTGAGGAAAAGCACACCCCAAAACTGCCCTATGGTGTTATAATTTTCACAAAATAATGTTTATTTATCCCAAAGGAGCAATTCCTATGGCAAGCATTGGTTCACCAGAAAATCCCCTGCGTGTAGCGATTATCGGTTCGGGACCCTCTGGGTTTTATGCCGCCGACCATCTGCAAAAACAAAAAGACCTCACTGTGTTGATTGATATGTACGACAAACTGCCCACACCTTTCGGATTGGTGCGGGGCGGGGTTGCGCCTGACCACCAAAAAATTAAATCGGTGACGAAGGTCTATGATAAAATTGCCGAAAACCCCAATTTTCGGTTTTATGGGCATGTCGAATTTGGCAAAGATGTGACTTATGCCGATTTAGCCGACCATTATCATGCCGTGATTTATGCGGTTGGCGCACAAACTGACCGCGCATTGGGTGTGGCAGGTGAAGATTTGATGGGCAGTCATCCCGCCACTGAATTTGTGGGCTGGTATAACGGACATCCCGCATACCGTCATTTGCAATTCGATTTATCGCAAAAAAGCGCGGCAATTATTGGCGTGGGTAATGTGGCGATGGATGTGGCGCGGATTTTGGCACGCAGTCAAGCCGAATTGATGCAAACCGATATTGCGGATTATGCCCTCGAAGCCTTGTCGCGCAGTAATATCACCGAAATTCACATTTTTGGTCGGCGCGGACCCGCACAAGCCGCCTTTACCAATCCCGAAATTAAAGAATTAGGTGAAATGGAAGAAGCCGACCTCATCATCGCCCCGCGTGAGATTGCGCTGGATGAATTTAGCAAAGCCTACCTCGCATCGCCTAATGCCGATAAAAAAGATGTGAAAAATGTGCAAATCATGGAAGAATTTTCCAAACGCGCCCCAGAAGGCAAGCGTAAACGCATTTATATGCACTTTTTGGCATCTCCAGTGGAATTAATTGGCGACGAGTGTGTGCAGGGCATGAAAATTGTCCACAACGAATTGGTGCAAGATGATAAGGGTGAATTGCGCCCCCGCGCCACTGACCGTTATGAATTATTTGATGTGGGGTTGGTGTTCCGCTCGGTTGGTTATATGGGTGTACCCTTGCCTGATGTGCCATTTTATGAAAAATGGGGTACAATTCCTAATAAGTTGGGTCGTGTTTTGACCGCCCATAACAGCGACACCCATCATGTTGGGAATTATGTGGTGGGTTGGATAAAACGCGGACCTTCTGGCATCATCGGCACAAACAAGCCCGATTCGATTGAGACGGCTGATTGTTTGTTGGCAGATGTGAAGGCGGGGAATGTCCTTGCGCCCACACATCCCAGTCGTGATGCGATTGAATCTCTACTCAAAGGACGGGGGATACGTGTGGTTAGTTATGCCGATTGGCAACGCCTAGACCGTTTAGAATTGGCGCGGGGCGAAGCACTTGGCAGACCACGCCTCAAATTCTGTACGATTGAGGATATGCTCACCGCCCTCGATACAAATCCGTCATAAAGTTGCGCCGTTGGCGCTTGGATGAGGCTGAAATGCCTCATCCTCCCAAAAATCCTTATGAATACCGTAACCTTTCACTTTTTTGGTGAACTCAACTTTTTTCTCCCAAAAAAATATCGTCATCAACCATTCACACATCAATTTGCGTGGAAAGCCTCCATTAAAGATATGGTGGAGTCTTTAGGTCCGCCACATTGCGAAATTGGTTTGCTCACGGTGGATGGGGTATCGGTTGGGTTTGAGCATATTGTTATGCCACACGCGCATATTTGCGTGTATGATGACCCGTCTATAGCCGATATGAATGAAATCGTGCGGTTGCGCCCGCCACTGACGGATAAACCGCGCTTTGTGTTGGATACGCATTTGGGACGCTTGGCGGGATATTTGCGGATGATGGGATTCGATACGCTGTATCGGAATGATTATCCCGATGACCTGCTGGCTGAAATTTCGGATATTGAGGGGCGGGTATTACTCACACGCGATATTGGGTTGCTCAAGCGGGGCAGGGTATGTTATGGCTATTTTATCCGCGCCACCAACCCGAAGGAGCAAATTGTCGAAATTGTGCAAAAATATCAGTTGGCGGGTGTGGTGAGTCCATTCCGTAGGTGTTTGAAATGCAACGGTGAATTAACCAGTGTGGATAAAGCGCATATTTTGGGGCAATTGCCGAATACATCCGCCGAACAATATGACGAATTTCGTCAGTGTGATGATTGCGGACAGGTGTATTGGAAAGGGACACA
>JALONZ010000423.1 GCA_025454675.1 Anaerolineae bacterium
CGCGCGGTGGATTTGTTTTTGGCGCATCACATCACCACCGTTGAAGCATCCGCATTTTTAGAGGTCACGCCCACCATCACTTATTACCGTGTGGCAGGCTTAACCCAAGCCCCAGACGGCTCAATCATCCCGCAAAACCGCGTCATCGCCAAAATATCGCGGCGCGAGGTGGCAGAAGGGTTTATGTCGCCACCCCCCGCCCAATTCGTGGCGGATTTATTGGCACAAGGCAAAATCACCGCGCAACAAGCAGACTGGGCGCAACATATCCCGATGGCAGATGATATAACCTGCGAGGCGGATAGTGGCGGTCATACCGATAACCGCCCCCTCTCGGCATTAGTACCCGTCATCTTAGAACTGCGTGACCAGTTGCAAACCCAATACAATTATGCAACCCCTCTGCGCGTGGGCGCGGGCGGGGGCATCGGCACACCATCCGCCGTACTCGCGGCATATATGATGGGCGCGGCGTATGTGGTCACGGGGTCGGTGAATCAGAGTTGCATCGAGGCGGGCGCATCCGAACACACCAAGCGCCTGCTGGCACAAGCCGATATGACGGATGTGATGATGGCACCCGCCGCCGATATGTTTGAGATGGGTGTGAAGTTGCAGGTGTTGAAAAAAGGCACATTATTCCCGCTACGGGCGCAAAAATTATATGATTTGTATCGGGAATATGACAGCATCGAGACCATCCCCGCCGATGAACGCGCAAAAATCGAAAAAACGGTGTTCCGCCGTAATTTGGATGCGGTATGGGCAGATACGGTGGCATATTTTGAAAGCCGTGACCCAGAACAAATTCACCGCGCCAATGCCAACCCGAAGGCGAAAATGGCGCTCATTTTTCGGTGGTACTTGGGCTTATCCTCGCGCTGGTCAAATAGTGGTGAGGTGGGGCGCGAGATGGATTATCAAATTTGGTGCGGTCCCGCGATGGGCGCATTCAATGAATGGGTACGCGGTACATCGCTGGAACATCCGCAAAATCGGCGCGTGGCAGATGTGGCGGAACATCTGATGCGCGGGGCGGGTGTGGCGTATCGTGCCAATTTGTTGCGCGTGCAAGGTGTGGATATGCCGAATGAGTATGTGATGTACCGCCCGTCATAAAAATCAGCCCCTATCCCCCCTGCCCCCTTATCCCCACTACGTGGAGAAAGACGGGAAAACCACATTTTTAGGTGGTTTTGAAGTCCCCTCTCCAAAATGGGGATTTAGGGGTGAGGTTGGTTTCTTAGGTTGCTGTATATGGGACATGATGTATCATGTCCCTACTCTCGTCCGCCATTACTTCACCACCACATTTTAACCCCATAGTGATTAAACGCCACATCGTTGCCGATAATCGTCAAATTTTCGTACATAGCTTGGGCGATGATAAGCCTATCAAATGGATCACGATGATGAAATGGCATATTTAAGATGCCTTTGATATGCTCCGTCTTGATGCCCAATAATACGATTTCATTTTCATGAATCTCTTGCATCAAAAAATCAATAAATGATAAAGGCATGGCGAGTTTACCCAAACTCACCTTAATAGCCATTTTCCAAATACTGGCAATGCTTAAGTAAATCTCACTTTCAACGTCCTCGATAGTAGCTTTTGCTTTGGAACTCAACGCCTCATCATCGTTAATAAACCACAAAAATGTATGTGTATCCAGCAAATAATTCATGTCATATACTCGTCAAAATCATCCAACGGCGCATCAAAATCATCCGCCATGTGAATCAATCCGCGTGCGCTCCCTGCTTTGCGAGGTTTGCGTTTATTTGCTAATGGCATCGGCACAAGCTGAACAACATGCACATCATCCGAGATAATAATTGTTTCGCCATTTTGCGCTTGTTCAATTAGTTCCAATAAATTGGATTGGGCTTCTTGAATGGTATAATTTCGCATGGGATATTCCTCAGTCTATTCATCTTCTATTCAATTATAACGTAAAAACGCAGAGGATAAGGTGAATTATGCTATAATATCCCTATCTTATCAGATAAAGGATGTTGATGATGTCCATCATAACCCAAATTACCCTACCCGATGATTTATATGAGCGCCTTGAACAAACCGCACAAGCACAAAATCGCGCATTGGATACCCTGATTGTAGACCTGATTACATCTTCACTGGATACACTGGATGAGGATGATGATTCCGATGAATATATCATCGCCAGTTTTCGGCAAAGTTGGAAAGAAGCCATGACTGGGGTACAAACGCGCTCAATTTGGGACTTGCTCGCTGAATTGGATGACTCCCTAGAATCATAAACATGAATATCATCCTCATTTTGTTCATTCTATTCGCCCTCATCAGCATGGGTATGTTCATCACCCTATGGCGGATTCGCCAACCCATCCCCTACCCCACACCAGAAAGCCTGATTATCCCCAACGATACCGCGTTCATCCCGATTGACGGGGTGGTCAATGTGCGCGATATTGGCGGACACATCACGCACGATGGCAAACGGGTCAAAACGGGGCAGATTTTTCGGTCTGCCAGTTTGTCGTATATCACGCCCACAGGCAAAACGCAATTATCCGTACTCAAGCCATGCCTGATTTGCGATTTACGCAGTGATGAAGAGGTGGTCAATGACCCACATCCGCAATTGGACGGTGTGCGCTATGTCAATATCGGCATGGCAACCGAAGGCGATAAAGCACGGCGCTTGTGGTTGCTCATCTTCCGCCCGAAAAAATTGAATACCTTGCTCCCGCGTTTATATGTGGATGTCATCCTCGAAGAAAATGCACCCGCCATTGCGCGGGCATTGCGGACGGTGGTGGATGCGGACAATTTGCCCCTGTTGATTCATTGCACGGCGGGCAAAGATAGGACGGGTGTGGTGGTGGCGCTGATATTATCGTTGCTGGGGGTATCGGAAGAACAGGTCGTGGCGGATTATACGCAAAGCAATCATTTTTATGCCCATTATGAACGCATTGCCCATTTGTTGTTGCGCCGATTGGCGTTTTTACGCTTGAATAGTGCTAATTTATTCCCGATTTTGGTCGCAGACCCGAATACGATGCGGGCGGTGTTGGCTTATTTGCGGGCGGAATATGGGGGAGTGGCGGGATATGCCGAAAAACGATTGGGGTTTGGCGCGGATGATGTGGGGCGGTTACGGGAATTGTTGTTAGAGGGGTTTTGATGCAAGGGTATAGGGAAAAGATTTTGAACACAACTTTTTATGTGGCGGACATACACGCATTGCGTTAGTCCACCATTACACGCCTCAAACTGGGCATTTTGTGCGTTTTCCCAACATCGTCCGCACAACATAGTGCAGACATCGGACGCAGGGTAAAAAGATTTCTGTGGCTGACATACGAGGCTGAAGCCTCTAGT
>JALONZ010000014.1 GCA_025454675.1 Anaerolineae bacterium
AGCCGATTATCCTCATTCTTGCGTTTTTAGAGGCGGCAATTGGCATGATGCTCACAGCGATTCTTATCGGCTACCTGCCCACTATGTATAGCGCCTTTTCTTCCCGTGAAAAATTTGTGACCAAACTGGAAATCCGCGCAGGTTCGCCACCATCACCTGTCGAGATGATTTTACGCCTCAATCGTGTGCAAGTGTTGAATGATGTTAGCGCCATGCAAAATTTTTGGTCAGAATGGGAAGATTGGTTTGCCCAACTGGAAGAAAATCACACCTCACTCGCCCCCCTCAATTTTTTCAGGTCTCCAACACCTAATCGGTCTTGGGTGACAGCATCGGGTGTGGTTTTGGATGGGTTTGCACTCATGGTATCCTGTATAGATGAACCCTATTTTCGTGGGGTGGGGGTGGCAATTCGGGCAGGATTTATTTCATTACGGAGTATCGCCGATTTTTTTCAGATGGACTATCCCAAAAATCCGCATCCTACTGACCCCATCAGCATAGACCGCTACGAATTTAATCTCGCCTATGATAAATTGGTCGAAGGCGGTATTAAAGTTTATGCTGACCGTGACCAATGCTGGCGCGATTTTTCGGGGTGGCGGGTGAATTACGATTCTATTTTGCGTCAACTGGCAGAAATCACCTATGCGCCGTATGCCATGTGGGTGAGTGACCATTTCATCAACCCCGATGGCACAGATAAACAAGCCCTATTGCGGGTTATTCGTCAAAAAAGTGGACGGCGGTCATGATGGGCGGGTTATGCAGATAGGTCAGGGCGCAACATATTGTGTCCTGACCTATTTGTGTTTAATGCGTTGCTAAACCTTACGCGCCACCCGATAATGAATGGGAATCCCCAACATCAGGCGGGTTTGGGCTTCTAAGGCGGGCATAATGGTCATCACCACTGTGGTGAAGGGCATGATGATGAAACTGATGGCAGTCAAAATCCATTCACCAATTGTCCATGATTTTTGTGGGCGCATCCGCATATCAATCACCCAGAACAAGATGCTCACGGCGATGATGATTTGAATGATAGCGTGCAACAATGCCATTTGAGTGCTGATGGCGGGGTTGTTTTGCAGATTCGGATAAATGAGTAACGCCAATTGCACCCCCAAATTGGTGATAATCCAGCCCGTTGTAGACAGCGCATGATTATGAAATACCCGCCAAAAAATGGTCAGTTGGGGCAGGATGGGCATGGATTGATGTTTGCTGGATTGGTCTAAAATATAGCCCACATCTTCCGCGCCCCACATATGACGCACACTTTGGGCGTATTGACTGCGGACAGCCTCCATGAAGGTTTCGCCGACTGCCGCCGAATATCCAGAGAAGGGCAGATAAATGGGGGTTAAGCGCAAATTGCCCCCTTTTTTGAAATAGCACTTGATATACATATGCCAATCTTCGGGGATGACATCTGTATCCCAATAACCCACCTCATGCGCCAAGCGAAAACTGAGCGAATAGGTCGAGAGGGGCATGGGGTGCCTGCCCGATAAGCCGGACAAATACCACGCAGTTGAATAAGCGTGGATGAAGGTGAAAAATGGATGCACCTTCGAGATGTTGTTATCATAGCGAATGGGCGCTTGCCACATCTCATTATACCGATTTTGCGCGGGGGTGGTGGCAAAATGGCATGTGACCGCTTCTAAATAACGGGGGTGAATGAGCGAATCGGCATCCATGATGGTGATGACCATGTTATCCATATCATAACCATGACCAATCACCAATGTGTTATAGGCTTCACGCGTCGCCCATGCTTCGTTGGATGATTTGCCCGCCACTTCACCCGGAATATCTTTTGGGTGAAAGGTGGTTATGATGTGCAAAAAGCGCGATTCAAACGCAATCATTAAAGATTCGGCTTTGGCAGATGCGCCTTGTTCGCGTTCTTCCATGCCCAATACCACGCACACATTGGTTTTTGCCAATGGTGATTCGGCAATGCGCGATAAGGTATCATGCAGTACCTGATAATCTTCTTTGTAGTTGGGGATGACGAGGACATGCAACACATCCGACCATGCAAGGCTATCGGCACGGCGTAAATGTGCATATTTTGTCCGCCAATCTATATTTTGGGCGCGTTTGATGCGAATGACACCACCCAACGCCAAAAATCCCGCCATGACAAAGCGACCCGCCATGTAAATGCCGACAATTGCGGATAAGGTAAAGACGAATACAGGCGAAAATATTGCGCCAACCACAACAATGAGGATAGCTGACCACGCCACCCAACCGGTAATACCATCTAAAATGAGACTGCGACTATGTTTGATTTGCCCTAAACCACGATGTTGAACTTGATTTTGTGGTTTATCCGATATTTCAAGCGGAAACGACTCTTCTAAGAGTGCTTCATAACTCAACAGGTCAAGATTACCCATGAATTTCCCTCGATAATGACACATTCAGATAAAAGTTTTTTGGCATGGAATGAAAAAAAATAATCAAATGCCCATTCAAGAATACAATTTATCAAAGTATAAGTATATAGCCAGCCATTTACTTTTTTCGTGAATATATCTTACGGTGAAGCACCTTCAATAGCATACTCTCATTTGTGATAATTACGCAAGTGGGTGTATAAAGGTTTTAATCGTCTGTACATATTTTGGTAAATGTTTATATACAAATTTTCATAAATATCCCGATTTTGCGGATTTGGGGTGAATGTTTTTTCGATGCGCGTCATATTATTGACGGCTGTCATGAAATCGCTGTGCCATCCCAAACCAACTGCGCCATCTATCGCCGCGCCAAGCCCTGATGTTTCATAAGTATGTGGACGGCTGGCGGGCAGATTGAATATGTCGGCAGTGAGTTGCATGGCTTCATCACTTTGTGAGCCACCCCCAGAAATGCGTAATTCGGTGATTTTTATCCCGCTACGGCGCACGGTGCGTTCTGCCGCATCACGCAAGGCGAATGCCAAGCCTTCTAAGATGGCGCGATAAATATGCGCCCGCGTATGCACATCGCTGAAGCCGATAATTGCCCCGCGTGCTTCTGGACCGGGATAACGGACACCGGGTGTCCAATAGGGTTGTAAAATCAGTCCATCACTCCCCGCAGGCACTTGACGCACCAGCTCATCAAATAACACTTCTGGCGCGATGCCCCG
The DNA here is from genome assembly GCA_025454675.1 of Anaerolineae bacterium. GTDB lineage: Bacteria > Chloroflexota > Anaerolineae > Aggregatilineales > Phototrophicaceae. Next base: position 3,152 of record JALONZ010000014.1, read on the forward strand.
TTCATCTGCCACCCGTTGTTCGTGTTGACCAAATTGATTTTTGAACCAGCTAACCATCCAATAACCCCTAAAAATTTGGACTTCTAGGCTATAGCGATTGGGTACGGCGGATGGATAAGGCGGGATGAGGGGGATGACCTCCACATATTTTTCGTGAGTGGTGTTGATGGTGGCGGTTGTGCCATAACTGAGGCAACCGATATGCGGGTCTAATGCGCCAGAACCAATAATTTCACAGGCTTTATCCGCCGCCGCCGAGATGAGTGGTAGCCCTTGCGGGATGCCTGTCATTTCGCTGGCTTGGGCGCTAATTTGCCCGATGGTTTGGGCGGGTGGGATGAGGTCATACAGTTGGTCGCGCTCGGCGGGCATGACTTGCCATTTCCAATCGTTATCATCTGCCCAGACCTGTTTTTTATAATCGAAGGGTAAATAAGCAACTTGGGCGGCGGTGCTATCGGCAAACCTGCCACACAGTTTATAAATCAGATAACCCGAAAGAAGCAATATTTTGTGCGTTTTTTTCCAAATATCAGGCTGATAAGTTTTAATCCAATTGACTTCAGCTTCGGCTTGGACATGGGCGACTGTGCCTGTGGCGCGGGCAAGTTTGAATAAAAATCCCCATTTGCCCCCAATCGGCTTTAAGCCTTCTGTGCGCCGTTGGTCTAACCAACTGATGGCAGGGCGCAACGGTTCACCGTGTTCATCTACCACGACCACCGTCCCGCGTTGGGATGTGAGGGCAACGGCGGCGATGCGACCTTTTTCAATTTTATCCCACAACAACCGACAAGCCCCACCAATTGCATCCCAAAATACATGAACATGCTGTTCTGCCCAACCGGGTTTATCGGAAAAATAGGGTTGGATGTGAATTTGGGTTTTGGCAATCAATTCACCGCGCCCGTCAAATGCCAATGCGCGAACACTTTGTGTACCGACATCAATGGTTAAAATCAGGTCTTTGCTCATGATATATTTTCCGTTGGTTAAGGTTTTCGCAAAAACGTGCGACTCTCATTATAATAGGGGATGTAAATCAGATGCAACCAACAGGTTGATATGCGATGCCAATCAAAATAAATATCAAAAACCTAATGAAATTGGGTATTATGCTGATTGTGGTGGGATGTACCTCACAATCCGCATCCCTGCTAACCCCTACGCCAACCCCCAAGCGCGAATTGGCGATTTATAATTGGGGGACGTATATCGCCCCGCAACTACTCACCGACTTTGAAACCGCGTATGGGGTGACGATTCGCTATGAAGAATTTGATAGTGATGATGCGTTACTAGACGATTTGCGTGCTGGCTCTACACATGATATTGTCGTCCCATCGGATACACTCATGCCACTTATGCGGAGCAAGGGGTTATTGGCGCGGTTGAATCATGATAATATCCCCAATTTAGCCAATCTTGCCCCAGAATTTGCCAACCCCAGTTATGACCCACAAAATCGGTATAGTGTGCCATATCAATGGGGGACAATTGGCATTGGGTATCATATTGGGCGAACAGGACGTGAATTGACCAGTTGGCGCGATTTATTCGACCCTGCTTTCGCGGGGCGTGTGGGCATATTGGATGATTATAATTTGGCACTCGGCGCAATTTTGATGCTGTTGGGATATTCGCCGAATAGCCTGAATGTGGTGCAATTAGAAGAGGCAGGCGCATTTTTGATGAGCCACTTGAATCAGCTATTGATTATTGGGGATACTGCTCAGGATTATTTAGCCAGTGGTGAATTGGATATTGTGGTCGAATTTAATGGGGATATTGCCCAATTGATGCGCGATGACCCCGATATTCGCTTCATTATCCCCGAAGAAGGGGGATATATTTGGGTGGATGTGTTGGCAATTCCTGCCAATTCGCCCAACAAAGACCTTGCCGAATTATTCATCAATTTTATGTTAGACCCGCAAAATGGTGCAACGCTGTCTAATGAAATCCGTTATGGGTCGCCAAACCTTGCATCACGCCCATTCTTGAATCCAGATGATTTAATTGACCCTGTGATTTACCCGTCAGAAGATGTGCAAAGACGATTATTTTATCAAGCCTATATTGATGCCCAGACGAATGCACTATACGCCGATATTTGGGAACAATTTCGCCAGATGAGCCACGAATCTTTGAGTGATTGAGATGAATACATTACCAAAAAGACGTAAATTAGGTACGATTCGCTTTTTCTTATTATTGGGGTTCGCGGTGATATTAGGGTTATCGTTGCTGATTGCCGTGATTGGGTATATGAGCCTAACCAATTTGCAAAATAGCATTCAAGTGGCGCTGAATGAAGCGGTTGCCATCCGTGATTATAGCTTGCAAATTGAAAATGATTTTTTGAGCGCCCGCCAATATGAATCGAATTTTTTGGATAATTGGCGCTTGTTGGGGTTTGATGAAGCCGAAAATCGGTTTATGATGCCGTATACCACCGCCATTGAATCGGCACAAACCCAACTTGATGAATTAATCAGCCTCATTGACCGTGTGAATACCCCACAACTGAGGCGGGTTCGGTCTGAGGTGGATGCGCTTGCGCCATTACTAGAGACCTATGCTGATACATTCAATGATACTCGCCAAGCTGTGCAACAACGGAGCGAATCGGGCGGGACGGAGCAAACCCTTCAGCGCCATTGGGAAGCCATGCGCGAGTATGTTGAAGATTTGAGCAACCGCGAATTATTTGAACTGCTGATGCTGATTAAAGTAAATGAGCAAGCCTATTTTAATACACGCCAACAGTCCTTTTTGGATAATATTCGCATTTTGGCGCTACAATTTGTTCGTCTTGCGCCTAATTTTTTCAATGCCCCGATGACCAGCGAATTTTTACCCGATACCGAAACGGTACTCAATCGGTTGACTGAATATCAAGCGACACTGAATGAATTGGTTGTGCTAGACCAAGACATCCTAGCCAATAGCGAATTGGGGCGCGATGTGGCATCGAACATCAATATTTATACCAATCAATTGAATGTGGTGGCGCAAAACACCCTGATACAAAGCAAAATAGACCAACAACAAATTAGCAACCAAAGCACAATTGCGCTGGTGGGTACGGCAACCATTTCGTTCATCGTGGGGTTGTTGATTGCGGTTGCGTTGTTACGGCGCATCCTCATCCCACTCAATCGGTTACGGGTGGCGGCGCAACGCATTGACGGGGGCAATTTGGATAATCCGCCTGTGGTTGTGCCGAATCAAGATGAATTTGCCACGCTTGCCGATGTGTTTAATCAGATGACGGGGCGTTTGCGCGTGTTTGTTAGCGACCTCGAAAATTTGGTGGAAGCCCGCACACATGATTTATCACTTGCCAAAGCCGAAGCGGAACGCGCCAATAAAATAAAATCACAATTTTTGGCGAATATGAGTCATGAACTCCGCACACCGCTCAATGCCATCCTCAATTTTACGCAATTTGTATCGAATGGCATGTTTGGCGAGGTGAACGCCAAGCAAGTCGAAATGCTCGAAATTGTGGTGAATAATGGTCGGCATTTGTTGGCACTCATCAATGATATTTTGGATATTTCTAAAATTGAATCGGGCGCATTGGAATTGTTCATCGAGGAAAATATTAATATTGTCCCCGAAATTGAAGAGGCGATTCGGTCTGGTGAAGCGACTATCCGAGAACGCGATGTGGAGGTGGAAATCATCCGCCAATTTGACCCCAATTTGCCCCGTATCACAGGCGATAGGCGCAGAATTCGCCAAGTGATGCTGAACCTGATTACGAATGCGTGCAAATTCACCGAAGAGGGGAGCATCACTATCATCGCCAAGCCAGATGATTTGCATCATGTTTTGCTCATTGTGAAAGATACAGGTATGGGTATTCCAGAATCGGATTTTGGCAAAATATTTGAAAATTTCCGCCAAGCCGATGCAGGCAAAAAACATGGTGGTGGCACAGGCTTGGGCTTGCCCATTTCACGTAAATTGGTAGAAGCACATGGGGGCAAAATTTGGTTGGAGAGTGTTGTGGGAGAGGGTACAACTTTTTATGTGCGCCTGCCTGTAATGGCGCTTGGTACGTGAGTTATGAAAAATTCCGTAATTTTTGTTGTTCATTTTGATGAGATGTGCTTACATTAAAATAATGGTGTGTGGATGAAGGGATTCTAATCATGTTACTGACAGGCAAGCGCGTTTATGTGATAGAAGACGAAAAATATAATTATATTGTGTTCAAAGTGCTATTAGAAGAACATGGTGCGGATGTTGTTTTTGGGGGATGGAGCAAAAACACGCTTCGGCGCATTAAGGAACACCCGCCCGATATTATTCTGCTCGATTTAATGTTCCCCAATGGGGTGAGTGGCTTCGATATTTTTACAGAATTACGCCAAGAGGAAGCCTTACAAACCGTGCCGATTATCGCGGTCTCGGCTTCAAATGCGTCTACCTCGATGGTCAAAGCCAGACAGATGGGCTTTGCAGGCTACATCAGCAAGCCCATCAATTTTCAATTATTCCCCAATCAAATCCTGACCGTGTTGAATGGCGAAACGGTTTGGTATGCCGATTAACCGCGTTTGTGAACCGTCATCGGCAACCCGCCTTGCGGGTTGAGGGTGATGGATGCGAATGGTTTGACCCTATGACCCGCCTTGAGGCGCAACCGATAGCGACTCGCAATCGTGGCGAGGATGAGATGCGCCTCTAACATGGCGAAAGATTGCCCAATACACACCCGTTGACCACCGCCAAAGGGGATATATGCCCATTTATCAATTTTATCGGCGTTGGCTTCGCTAAAACGGTCGGGATTAAATTCGAGCGGATTTTCCCAAATGGTTGGGTTGCGATGGATAAAATACGACATAATTTGAATGATGCTCCCCGCAGGTACATCATACCCGCCGATTTTGAGGTCTATGATTGCCTCACGGGAGAATGTCCATGCGGGTGGATATAAACGCAACGCCTCTTTGATGACCTGTTCCGTATATTTCAATTTGGGCAAATCGGCGAGGGTGGGTATTCTGCCACCTAAAACCGCATCGAGTTCGGTGTGCATCCGTTTTTCGATGTCGGGATGCTCGGATAATAAATAAAACGTCCAATTGAGTGTATTGGCTGTTGTTTCATGCCCTGCCAGATAGAGTGTGACCACCTCATCACGGATTTCTTGGTCGGTCATACGCTCGCCATTTTCGCCTTCTGTGAGCAGGAGCATAGACAGCAAATCGCCTGTATCATGCAAATCGGCACGGCGTTCTTGGATGATGCCATAGACAATTTCATTCAAATCATCTTCAGCCTGTTTAATTTGTTTTCTGGCACGGGTCGGCAACCACATCGGCAATACTTCATCTTCGCTGAATGATTTTTGCATCACATCCACCGCATGACCTACACGCTTACTATCTTCTTCATTGGTGGTGGTGAACAGCGTATAGGCGATGATGTTCATGGTCAGGTTCATCATATCCGCCGCGATATTTCGCATTTCACCATCTGCCCATGTATTGGCTAAATTATCGGCATAGCGCACCATCGTATCGGCATAGGCGCTCACCCGTTGGGTATGAAACGCGGGTGACATCAATTTGCGCTGGCGTTTCCAAAACTCGCCCTCGCTGGTGAGGAGACCCGTCCCCAAGAAGCGTGCGAGTCCGGTTTTTGGATTGGTGTAATCATCATCTTTACGCAGATTTTTGGCGTTGGTGATGAGGATTTCGCGCAAGTCATCGGGTTTGGTGAAGAAAAATGTGACGGGGCGGTTGGGGATATTCACATAAAATGTGTCGCCGTACATGCTGAATAATTGCTTGAGTGGGGGCAATATCCCCCGAAAAAATCCGAGTGCGATGCGAAATGTTTTGAGGCGTTGCTTTCTGCCATCTAAGCCGTGTGGCAGATGATACTTATCTGAGGTTATGCTGGTCATATATTCATCCTTTTTCACGAACATTAATCATCATAACCCCGTTTTCACTCAATAGGTGTTACACATTAGGCAAATCCTAATGCAAGCGGAATTGCATATACAATCAACATTTGCGCGGGTCCATAGGTCAGCCAAACCACATCGCCAATGCCCTTAAAATGGACACCATTAAACAATTGGGCGGCTAAAATCAGGTCGCTGATGAGGAATAACACCGCGCCAATCGCCATGAGGATGAACGCGCTATCGGCTAATGCAACACCGCCCGCAAATCCTGCCGTACTCGCCAATAATAAGGCATAGGGCAAGGCGGCATAATGCAACACACTCACTTCTTTCGCCGTCCGATACACCACCGCATACCATAGGGCAACCGCTACAATGAGCATGAGTATCCATGCAATCAGATTCGTTTGATTCATCCCTAAAATGCCGATGATATAAAAAATATGCCCAAGCCCGAAGGCACTCATCCCGCCCAAGACGGATTTATCGCCTTTGATGAGCAAGCCTGCCATGAATAGGTCGCCCAAAAAGCCGAATGTCATGCCGAGCGCGGTGAATAAGGCTAAATTCCCACCATGCGAGAGTGACCAAATCCAACCCGCGCTGACCAACATCGCAGACGATAACATGCGGTTGGGTGTGGGGATTTTATGCGTTTGGGCGGTGTTATATGCCCCAAAAATCCAGCCACCGAAGAGTAAAATTGCCCAGAGGATTAATAGCAGTATCATCAAAATGTTCATTTTTTCGCCTACCTTGTATGAAATCAATTTGATGCCATTATAACCCTCTGAGATACAAAATTAAACCGATTGCCGCGCGACCAACCGCATGTGAATCCCATATTTGGGGCGCATGGTGACGAGGGGTTCAGGTTCAATCTGTTGATTCGGGATGAGTTCTAATTGATAATGTTGGGCGATGGTTGCCACCGCAATTTGCAATTCCATCATGGCGAAGCTATTGCCGATGCACACCCGCGGACCCCCGCCGAAGGGTAAATAAGCATATTTGCTGATGGATTTACGATTTTCTTCGTTGAATCGTTCTGGGTCGAATTGGTCTGGATTCGGATAATGACGTGCGTCACGATGCAATACATACGGCGACATGAGGATTAAATTGCCTGTTTTAATGTCATAATCACCAATGCGGGTATCTTGTGCGGCAAAGCGCACAAATAACCACCCAACAGGATATAAACGTAAGGTCTCATCTATCACCATGTTGAGATAGGGCAGTTTTTTCAGGTCATCGAGGGTGATGGTGCGTTTGCCCAATGTGGCATCAATTTCATCATGGAGGCGTTGTTGCACCTGCGGATTTTTTGCCAGTAGGTAAAATAACCATGATAATGTGAGCGCGGTTGTTTCGTGACCTGCCACAAATAGAGTGATGACTTCATCGCGTAATTGTTGTTTGCTCATGCCGTTGCCGTGTTCATCTTGGGCTTGCATGAGCATAGATAGCAAATCGCCATGTTCAAAATCGCCCGATTTTTGGCGCGTTTCGATGATGTCGTAAATGATTTTATCCACCACACGATTTAGCCGTTTGATTTTCATATTTTGTAGGGTCGGCATCCAATGGGGTAATTTCATGGGGCTTTTGAGGATTTTCACACTTTCATGTTGCATCCCTGTGATGGCATCAGCCAAATCATCATAATAATCCACTTCGACATTGAATAGGCTTTTGGTGGCAATATTGAGGGTGAGTTGCATCATATCATGCTCAATTTCACGCACATCACCCGCACGCCATTGATTCAGCAATTGTTGGGTGTAATGCACCATCGTATCGGCATAATTGCGGATGTACTGGGCATGAAATGAGGGTTGAATCAGTTTGCGCTGACTTTTCCAAAAATCGCCATCATTGCTCAAAAGCCCCGCCCCCAAAAAGTGACCCAACCCAGAATGGCGTGCCTCTTTATGGATGGGTGCTTTGCGGAAAGTCTCCCAATTTTGCAAAACATCACGAATTGTATCGGGGTGATTGAAAACAAAAATGCGTTGATTTGCAATCGTGAATGTATACGCATCCCCATATTGGCGGGTGCTATCCAATAAAAATTGGGCAAAATCTTCGTTAATGGCTTTGAGCGGACCGAAAAATGGTGCGGCTTTTAGGTTAGGTGGTAAGGTGCGTTCTGCTTGCATACTCATGTCAATATCCCTCTCAGATACAAAAATATGATACACTTTGTATCATAAAGTGGTTTTTGATGATTTGACCAACCAATTTTGTTAGCCTATAACATAAGTAACAGGTGTTTCATATTTATGCGTACCCCAGAAGAAGATTTGCGCGTCAAACGGACAGAAAAAGCCTTACGCAACGCCCTGATGAGTTTAGTCGGCAAAAAAGGCTATGATGCCATCACGATTCAAGATATTGTGGATGAGGCAGAAACATCGCGGGTGACATTTTATCGGCATTATCGGGATAAAAATGAATTGCTGAATGCGTGCCTCGATACGATTTATGATGAATTGATACAATGCCTAGAACCGTGTTCATTGGTGAATTTGAACCCCGAAAAACCGCCCATCCTGATTTTATACAAATATCTGGAGCAAAATTTAGACTTGTATCGCGCCATTTTGAATAGTCAGGGGAGTGCGGCGATTCATAAACGCATCCGCGATTATTTGGCGCAAGCGGTGTATCACGAAATTGTCGAAGAATTGACCATGCGCCAACTATTGAACAAAACGCCGATTCCGATTCAATTGGTATCGTTGCAAGTGGCGGTTGGGGAACTCGGTTTGGTGTTGTGGTGGATGGATAACCCAACCGCATATTCAGCGGAATATATGGCGCAGGTATCGCATCGGATGAACTTTTGGGGGGTGCTGGAAGGGTTGGGAATCCGTCAGACTCCCACACCCTTAGCATAAATCTGATTGCCAGTTACACTATTTTCTTCACCAGAGGCTCAAGCCTCTGGCTAGTTGCTCTGTAAAAGCACCCTGAAGGGTGCTTCCCTAGCCCATTAGACGGGTAAAATGGTCTTAAAAACCAAAATTACCCTTCAAAATTGGCAGGATAGCCTGCTTTAGCAGGCTTCGAGGATACTAGGCGGGTGCTTTAGCACCTGCCGTAAAGCCAATAAACGAGCTATCAATCAACGTATCGTTATTTGAGTGTGATGCTACATTCCGCCGTGAATCTATCGGCACGCGCCACCAGTTTAACCGTACCTGCGGTTTGGCGTGACCGCACATACACCGCGCCTTGCCCA
>JALONZ010000424.1 GCA_025454675.1 Anaerolineae bacterium
ATTTGCGCTGGGATTAGGCTTAAATGCGTATATTCAAGATGTGAAAATTATCAATGAAGAAATGGTAGATATGGCGACATGGGTGGCAGAAAATATTCCATCTGATGAATTATTCGCATCGCATGATATTGGCGCGTTGGGCTTTTTCGCATCCCGTCCGTTGTTGGATATTGCGGGACTCATCACACCTGAAGTTATCCCCTTTTTGCGGACAGGTGAACCCCTATGGGACTTTATGCGTGAGCGCGGTGCAGTCTATTTGATGGCGTTTCCCTATCAGATTCCCACCCAAAACCCGAATGACCCACGTTTGTGCTTGATTCATCAATCGGATGGAAAGACGGTTTTAAGACTTGGTGAAGCCAAAATGAGCATTTACAAACTTAATTGGAATGGTGCGTCATGCTGAATTTCTGAAAAAGTTATAAAATTATTCAAACAATCCATTATATTCAGGTAGAATAACTATGATGAATGATTTTTTCGATAAACTAAACACGCTTGTTAGAGTGAAATTAAGTGATTTACTCGGTGAATCTAAACTAACATCTGCTTCTGATGATATGCCACCCACAACCATGCAACAGGTGACGAAAGACGCAGAAAATTTGCGGACGCGGGTGAATGATGCGGTTGGCTATGAAGATAAATTGCAAGCGCAGATTAATGATATTCATAAACAATTAGGTACGCTCAATCGGCAGGCTGATGAAGCGACTCAAAAAGGCAACGAAGCGATGGCACGGTATTTCATCGAAAAAATTGTACAGTTGCAAAACCGTTTAGCGACACTGGAAAAAGATTTGCAAGACCATCGGCAATTGGCGCAAGACCTGATTCAAAAAGTGAATATTTTAGAAACGACACTGGCTGATATTCAGTCTCAGGCAACGACACCACCCACTCAAGCGACAGGTGTGCAGAAAAATGCCGCCGACAAATTTTCGGAATTGGTCAATGATGCACAACGGCGGATTAATGCACTGGGTGACAGAATTAAGACACGGAAAGAGACTTTACAATCTGAAATAGCCGATGATATGCCATCTGTCACCGAAATACCTTCAGATAAGCCGTCTGATGCTGATATTGAAGATGATTTGGAGCGTCGCCGTAATCGGTTGAGCAAAAAGTAGTTCGTTTGGCTATTCAAAAATAGGTAATCAACCCATGTTAACAGCGCATGTCTATAGTGTTTTACTGATTGCAGGTGATTACACACTCATCCACTGTGTGCGTCAAGCCTTGCCAAAAACACGATTTCAATTGCAATTTGCCTATACCCATCGAGATGCGATGTTTTTGTTAGAAACACAATCATTTGATGGTATCGTGATTGATGCACGCCTGATAGACCGTCATAGTGGACAATGGACACTGGCACAACTTTATGAGCAATTTCCTGATTATCCCTATTTGGCGTATATGCCTGATATCGGGCAAATTGGGCGTGTAGAGCGGTTTACATCTGCCATTTTTTCGCAATTAGACCCGCGTTTGGTGATGCGCTTGATTGCACATGCTTTTTCATTGCCTTATGGTGTGGGGGATACGGTTTCTCTGATACCTAAAGATGATAACCTAGACCAACATTTGGCGCGTAAAATTGAAGAGGTGAACACCTTATTTGCATTAAGTCGGTCGCTGACACAAAGCCTTGATTTGAATCAGGTGTTGAATCGGGTGATTGAATCGGCGCAATACCTGACAACCGCAGATGAGGCGGTTATCTTATTGGCAGAAGCAGATGGCTTATATTTACGGGCGCAAATAACCAAACAATCCAAGCATGTGGAAACCCGAAATACATTAACACAAGATAAATTGGCGCTAGAGGTTAATCGGGTTGGGCAACCGATTTTGGCAAATGCGACGGCAATCAAAAAATTTGGCTTGTCGCAGACATATTCGGCGTTGTATGTCCCCATCATCCTTAAAGACAAGGTGAATGGCGTTTTGGGTGTGAAAAATACGCAAGATATTGTGCCATTTAATGATAATCAATTGCATCTGCTCATCCATTTAAGCACATTTGCGGCGATTGCAATTGAAAATGCGCGTATTCATCAAGATTTGGAGCAAAGCCTAAAAAATTTAAGAGCCGCGCAAACCCGTTTGGTTCATACCGCACGATTATCGGCGATGGGCGAATTGGCGGCTGTGGTTGCACATCAGATGAACAACCCACTCACGACCATCATCGCCGAGACAGAATTGATGCTGGCAGACGAACCGCCCAATTCGCCAAGACGTGGTTCATTACAGGCGATTGCACGGACGGGACGGCGGGCGGCGAATGTGGCACGGCGTTTGTTGGCGATTGCCCGTCCAGTAGATATGAATGCCGCCCCCGATTACATTGATGTGGTGGATAGCATTCGCACCGTGTTATCTTTGTTGCAACCCCACATCGAACATCGCGGAATTCATTTGACAGTTGATATGCCACGTCAAAAAATCCCGCCTATACGGGCAGTGAAGGGGCAACTTGAAGATATTTGGCTCAATTTGTTGATGAATGCCTATGATGCGCTATATGGGCGCACAGGGGCGAAAATGGGCGTTAAGATACGTCATATTCCCCAAGAATCACAAGTTGAGATTATTGTTTGGGATAATGGACCGGGCATACCGCCTGATATTCAAGAAAAAATTTTTAGCCCGTTTTTCACCACTAAACCCATCGGCGAAGGCACAGGCTTGGGATTACATATTTGTCGGGAGGTGGTTGGCAATTTGGGTGGGTCAATTCATGTTGAGAGTCTCCCTGATGAACAGACCCAATTTATTATCTATTTACTAACAGAAAATCGAATTTCTGGCAATTCTGACCATAACAAGGCATAATATTTTGTGCATTGGCTTGAAAGGATTTTTGGACGATGACGCATATTTTAGCAGTTGATGACGACCCAGATGTATTAGAAACCCTTTCGCGGGTGCTACAACGCGAAAATTTTGAAGTGACTTTGTTGAATTCTGGTCATAAGGCGTTAGCCTATTTGGAAACGCGCAAACCAGATTTGTTGATGTTGGATATTATGATGCCAGAGATGGACGGAATTAGTTTGTGTCGGCATGTCCGAAGAGACCCACGTTTTATCTCCCTTCCTATTTTATTTTTGACTGCCAAAGGGTCTACAGACGATGTTGTAGAGGGGTTAGATGCTGGGGCAGATGACTATATCATCAAGCCATTTGAATTAGCAGAATTACGGGCGCGGGTTTATGCCTTGTTACGGCGTGGAGCGCGTGCCAAAGAAGCTGGTGCTATTTTGCAAGTCCATAATTTGCGCCTCGATTCAGATACTTATCATGCGTATGTGAATGATCATGCCATCCCACTCACGGCAACAGAACATCGCC
>JALONZ010000425.1 GCA_025454675.1 Anaerolineae bacterium
GCCGTACCGATAAATTGGCATCTAAAAAGCTAAGTCCGCGCAACTTCATCCCTGCGAATACGGCATCAATATCTTGTTTTGCCTTGAGTAACTGCCCATCCAGTGCTAATGACTGCGTTTGTAATTCACGTTCAACATCTTTCACTTTGGATGTATCGGCACGCACGACATCCATCTTAGCACGGAGTTGGTCATGATATTTTTGCACCAATTTTTCGGCGGTGGTCAGTTGCGATAATAATTTTTGGCGCATGGGTGAGGCTTGCGCCAATTCACCACGCAAATGGGCTTTAACCACATCTAACCCGCCCTGCTCGCTGTTTACGGTTGGATTTTTAGCATATGCAAGGGCTTGCTTGGCAGATACCATGAATATAAGCGGATTCATCCCCAAATATTCTTTGACTTGTTGCTCAATGAAGCGTTTCACTTGGGCTTGTTCATTCGGTTGCAACAAATCAATCTGATTCACCACCAAAATCATCTTCTTGCCATAATTTTTCGCCAATTCCATATAAAGGCGTTCTGTCTCGGCAAAGGCACGTTTAGCAGAGAGTAGAAAGATGACCAAATCACTGCGGTGCAAAAATTCTTTGGCAACTTTTTCGTGCCGTTGAAACACAGAACCCGTCCCCGGTGTGTCCACAATGGCGACACCATCCCCACCGGTGTTGGGATGCGCCCATTCACGAGTGCTTTCATCACGGGTGATAGGTTTCATATTCGGCGTTGGGTTATGACGGATGAGTTCAATCATCTCAGTGGTGGGGGTAATGCCTGTCGGCAACATCTCATCACCCAGTAACGCATTCACAAAAGTGGATTTGCCCGCATTAAATTCACCAATAATCACCACCAAAAAAAACATCTCGCGCAAATCACGCACCACATCCGCCAACCGGCGGCGGTCATCTTCGGTGATGTCGCCCATCTCGGCGAGGGTTGCGGATATATCGGTTAATAAATCAATTTGCGATTCTCTGAGCGCCGCCAGCGCCCCTTCTAATTGTGTCATGTTTATCACTTTCTGGATTTTTAGCGTCCAAACAGCCGTTTTTTGCCCAATTTGGTCAATTCAGATTCGATTTCGACCATTTGCTGATTCGCTTTTTGCAATTTGTTCAGTTGCTCGTTTTGAATTTGAGTTTGTGCTTCTACCAAACGGGTTAATGGGGCAACGACCTCATTCCGTAACGCCATCCCATGCTTGACTTGTTTTTCACCCGCCTTGCCCACCACTTCCACATAACGCGCTTGCAGTTTCAGCATCCTATCGGTATGTCCACTTGCTAAAAAGCGCCCTAATATAGGCAATGTGAAAAACCCGATAATCGCCAGCCCCAAAAAGACCAAAAACGTGCCAAAATCAAATTGGTTAATCAATGTCACCACAATGAAAATCACGCCCAACACCAATTCAAATGTCGCTAAAAATAGCACGCTATTGCGGAGTCCATTTTCGATGCGTTCCGTCTCAATCAAGCGCGATTCGGCTTCAATTGATTCCAATTCGGTGCGGATTTCTTGCAGGGGTGTGCGGTCATATTTGACAGGGGCGCGAATATCGCCAATGACCTTGCCACGGATTGTTTCGGGCAGGGCTTTAATCTCTTTTTGGGCATATTTGACCAAATCATCCACATCTTGCAGGTCTTTGCCCTCTAATCGCGGTCCCAACTGCCCAACCACCTCTTGTAATTGGTCAAGTGGTTCATATACTTTGCGTTCTTCAAAGACAAGGCGTGTATAGGATGGATTTTTCCGCATCCGTTGGAATATGCGTGATAATCCCAGCAAATCCATACAACCCCAGCGCATTGAGCGGAGGGTATGTGACCATTGGAACACCTCATGAATAGCATCGCGCCCGCGTGCAATTGCGTCTGCGAATTTGGCATTAATCAAGCCAAGTTGCTCGCGTACAATTTTTTGCTGTTCGCGTTCATACCCATTCAATTGTTGTTGAACATTATCGGCAATAGATTGATATTGGTCTAGCACACTTTGATTGGCTTTGACAGCTTCAAGCGCCACTTTATGCACATTTTGGGTAATTTGAAGTGGGGTCTGCAATTTTTGGCGCAGGCGTTCCACATCATCCAATTGTTCATCCAAATATTTTTCAAATTGGTGCAAGCCACTCTCTGCCCATATTTCTGGATTAACCGTTTCACCATCCCATGCCGATTTGCCCGTTTTGGCAGATACCATCCACACGGGTACTTTGAGGTTCAAGCGGTCTTGACTTTGGTCTAGCACATATTGACGGACGGCATCTTGTTCATCGGGGGTGAGTAAATCGGCTTGATTGATGACAATCAACACCTTTTTGCCATATTCACGCAATTGTTGCAGATATTCGATGTTGCGCTGGGTCATGGCTTGGGTGGCAAGCATCACCAACACCACCACATCACTCCGATGCAAAAATTTGCGCGTGGTCTCTTCATGCTTCTGAAAAATAGATTCCAAACCGGGTGTATCCACAAAACTCACCCGTTTAAGGAGCGATGACGGGTGAAAAACCGTATCCACATCCCCGCCCGATTCCATCCGTTGCGTATCTATCCCCCACCGCAAAATGCTGATGCGGTCAGTTGTGGGGACGGGTCCAACCGTTAGCAATTCTTCCGCGCCCAATAAAGCATTAATCAGGCTAGATTTGCCACTATTAAATGGACCCACAAAAACCATCAAATACGGATGGTCTGCATGAAACAACGCATCGCGCACTTGAGCGACACGCTCTTCTCCCAATGTTTCAATTTTGGGCAGAACGGTGAGTAAATCGTTGATGACCTCATATTCACGCCTGCGAATGGCTTCATACGCGGTCACTAAACGAGTATCTAGGGTATCTTCCACATTCCACCTACCTATAATCTTTTCTGTTATCGCCCTCTGATATGAGGCATATCCCCACTAGGATAGCACAGAACTATATTTTTTAGGATAGAGGTGGCATATCAATTTCTTAATACGGCAGATGAATCGAGAATGTCGTCCCCTTATTCAATTCACTCATGACGGTGATTGTCCCATCATGATTTTCGACAATAGACTTCACGATAGACAAGCCCAAACCCGTCCCTTCCACTTGCATATGCGCCGAATTTTTGACCCGATAAAATTTTTCAAATAAGTGTGGCAAATCATCAGGCGGAATACCCATCCCCGTATCTTGAACCTGTATAATGGCACTATCGGGGGTAATTTCTGCGCTCAAAGTCACCCTGCCCCCGTTGGGTGTGTATTTGATGGCATTACTGAGCAAATTTTGTAACACCTGCTCCATCCGTTCCAAGTCCATTGGCACAACCGCATCTTCATCGAGGGGTCTAAAAATAAGCTCAATATTTTTAT
>JALONZ010000426.1 GCA_025454675.1 Anaerolineae bacterium
ACCCAATTCCATGCCCACCAAATAATCATCCCATTGAACACGATACTCACGACAATCAGGTAAAAATCATAGGGTCGGGAGAGATAGGAACGTATATCCATCACATTGAATAATATCCAAAACGCCGCCACGATAATATTCACCCAACGATTGATATTCTGGTCAAGTGTCATGGTCAAAACAATCATAATCATCGTGATTGACATCAACACAGCAATCCCCAACATCATCAACGGAGTGACTTTCATGCCGTTTATTACACCCGCAGGCATATCTCCCGCCACATACCGCAAAATGTCGCCATAAAGATAAACCAATGTCACTGCGACCCACATAAATGTCAATTTGATTTGCACATCTTCCATTTCTGAATATCCTTTCTGAATGACTATCTCAAATTAATGCAATACACTGAACACACTTAAATCCGTTAAGATGCTGTGGCACGCCACCGCAATGACCACCAAATGATGAGACCATTGAACACCACACTCAATGCAAGCAGATAAAAATCATAGGGGCGGGCGAGATAGGATGGCAACTCAATCGCGCTAAACACAAACCAAAACGCCGCCACAATGATATTCACCCACCGATTGATATTCCGACTGAGTGTGAGCGTGAGTACAACCATAATTATTGAAAGAGACATCAACACGCTAATCCCAAACATCATTATTGGTGTGACCTCAATACCCTCTATTTCGCCTAGTGGCATATCACCCGCCACCATCCGCAAAATATCGCCATAGATAAAAGCCAATGTTGTGGCAACCCACGCAAACGCCAACCGAACTCTGATACTTACCATGCCTGAATATCCTCTATGAATGAATCAAATTAATGCGACACACTGATAACGATATTGCCACGCTTGCGCCCACTATCTACGTGGCGATGCGCCTCAGCAATTTCTTCTAACGGGTAGCAACGGTCAACAATTGCGCGGAATTTTCCCGCTTCGACCAATTCTTTGATGAAAATCAGGTAATCTTGGCTTTCGGATGAGGTGCCTGCCATCACTTTTTTGCCACCTCTGAACGCATTACCCATCATTTGGCGCATTTCGCGCACACCACCCGCCACCGCCAAATAAGCACCTTTTGGCGCGAGCGACTTTTTGCTGATTGCAAACGGTGCTTTTCCGACTGTATCCAAAATCAGGTCATATGTTTCGCCATTTTGGGTAAAATCTTGTTGGGTGTAATCAATCACTTTATCTGCACCCGCCGATTTGACCAATTCGACATTCTTGGTGCTACATACGCCCGTCACAACCGCGCCCAATGCTTTGGCAATTTGCACGCCTGCGATGCCGACACTGCCCGATGCACCATAAACCAAAACTTTTTGCCCTTTTTGGATATTTCCCAGTTTGCGTAAGAAGGTGAGCGCGGTTAATGCGCCGTTGGGAATGGCGACTGCATCTTCATATGACATATTGGCGGGCATGGTGGTGATGCCCACATCTTCGGCGACAGTTTTATATTGGGCATACGACCCCATTTGCTTGCTATCTAAGCCAAAGACTTTATCCCCCACCTTAAAGCGGGTCACAGATGTGCCAATTTCGACCACCTCACCCGCAAATTCTAATCCGAGTACCGTCTTTTTCGGTTTATTCATGCCAACCATCAGGCGTGCCATGAAGCCGAGTCCTTGTGGGACGAAAACAAAATTCCGCAAATTCACATCACCCGTTGTCACGCTGGTCGCGTACACTTTGACCAGCACTTCATTCTCTTTGGGGGTTGGTTTTTCGATGTCTGCCAGACGAAGCACTTCTGGGTCGCCATATTCGGTATAAACAACTGCTTTCATGTGATTTTTCTCCATTGTTTGATAATTAATTGGATGTTGCGGTGAATGCGGTACGATAATTCCACAATTTCACCAATTTGATGCCCCGACTCAGGGCGCTTATTGCGATATAGATGATGATGAAAATGGCAGGAATCGGTATATCTCCCAATGATGGGTTATCCATCACGATACGCTCAAAAATGGGTTGTAACAGCGCCAAATAGATGACAATCGCGCCAAACAATTCTAAGAAAGCATGTAATCCCCATAATCCAACAGTCCAACCACCACGCCGTAACGCAACTAATTGCGTGATTATTAAACTGGTGGTGGATAAGATGAGTACCAGCATCCACCCTCTGGGAATCGGAATCACATCGCCAGGGTCGCTCAGGTTAAAGCGCAAGGTCAACCCGCCTACCGCCCAAAAATAGACAAATAACAAAACAATGACTGTCCCAACAGTGAATCCAAATGCCGATTCAAAACGGTCTACTGTGCGCGGGTCATCCGCTTTGGGCAAATTGGCAGGGTTAAACGCGGTTTTATCCGCTTTCCATTCAAACCCTGCCCGTTCTATGATGGCGAATATCATCACCACCACCGATGAAAAGATGAACGTTGCTTGGAGCGCGGATAGTATCGGCTCAATAATCAAATTGGTAACTGTCACCGCTTGAGACATGCTCAGCACACCAAAAACGCTCAGAAATAGCAT
Source organism: Anaerolineae bacterium (assembly GCA_025454675.1). Classification (GTDB taxonomy): domain Bacteria; phylum Chloroflexota; class Anaerolineae; order Aggregatilineales; family Phototrophicaceae. Next base: position 2,522 of record JALONZ010000426.1, read on the forward strand.
GATGCTCGGTACAATCAGCCAGCCATACGACAACACCATCATCACCCATGGATATAACGCGGGTCCAATGAGATATTGCTCTTTGTGATATGATGTCGCCATATGGCGCGGGTCGCCCATTTCCTTTAATACGGTGATAACCTCATCATCCGTAGGCGCACCGCCATAACGGTCATCCAATTGGTCTTGAATCAATGAGCGCAATTCGGCTTGAATATCGGCGCGGGCTTTGGGAGGCACATAACGCCCAACTTCATGCAGATACCGTTCCATTAAATCAGTCATGATGTTCGCCTCCCAACAATTGATTCATAATCTTGACCGTCTCTAGCCACTCCGCGCTCAAAATTCGCAAAATTTCGCGCCCGTTCTCGCTAATGCGATAATATTTGCGTGGGCGTGATTCCGTCACTTCCCATTCGCTTTTCAATAGCCCCTGCTCTTCTAAGCGCCGAAGCAAAGGATAAAGCGTCCCCTCCTCAATATCAAAGCCCTTCGCTGATAATTGTTGAATCAGGCTATACCCGTATTGGTTGGTGTGTAATTGACTTAAGACTGCCAAAACCACAATGCCTCTCCGTAATTCCTGACGGAGCTTATCCGTTTGTTCAGATATATCCGACATAAGCTGTACATCCTACGATACTGTGTGCCACACAGTCTAAATATACTATACATCACACAGTATTGTCAAGTACACAGTATCAAAAAGGAGAGGGGAGATTATAACGAAAAAAGGTACAAATGATTTTATAACGCGCAATATCCCACTTGATTCGCTATAATCCGTGTGCATAATTAACTTTTCATTCACTTATCTGAGGAACTGCCACGATGC
>JALONZ010000427.1 GCA_025454675.1 Anaerolineae bacterium
AAGAATCGTGTCCCTACGATGTTTTAACACCCTGCGTAAGAAAAGGTATCCCGTGTGCCTATTTTGACCCTCTCCAGACTTATGGGTAACGATAAGCCGTTGGGGAGAGGGGATTTAAGGATGAGGTTACAATTAAGTTGCTACGTATAGGGCATGAACTATCTTCCCTACAAATCTGCCATAAAAAACAGAAGGATTTATTTTGACCGAACCAACAGACAATGATGAATTATTAGATGAGGAATACGAAGATGAGGACGGCGGTTATGCCTTATACCGTGGCGCGACCAACGACCCCATCTTCGGCTTGCTCCTCGCGGTGGCGGTGAGTGTGGGCTTGATGCCCCTTATCGGCACAGGCGGGGCAGATGTCCGTTATACCCTCACATGGGGCATGTTAGCCCTATTTGGTGTTTTGGCTTGGTTATTCGGTGATGCCGAGCGCATCGGGCAAGAACGCCCCGATAATGTGGTGTGGGGGGTGGTATTCGGGTTGGTGTTGGGTGTACCCTTGTTATTATTCGGCGGTAGCACCCTCACCGAGATGTCGCGGGCGATGTTCCCCGATATGACGGGGGGTGTTGTGTTGGGCTATCTGATATTCATCATCCCCATCGGCGAAACCCTGTTTTTTCGGGGCATTTTGCAACGTACCCGCCCCTTTTGGGAAGTGGGGTTATATGGCACAGGCTGGTCACTACTCCAAATTTTCCCGTTGATTAATCAAAATGCGTTGCCGTTGGTGGCGGGGTTTATGCTCATCATGGCGAATATGCTGTATAGTTATGTCCATGACCGCAACGGATTGGCGGCGGCGTGGATGTGCCAAATCACAATTCACTTGTTGCTGTTTTTCGTGCCGATTTTATAAATGCGGGAAAGTCCAAACAGGTAATTCTGTAAGGGCGCAACATGTTGCGCCCTTACGAGTATATACCGCAGTGATTAGCTAAACTAAGTCTTGCCGTCCACTACTATGATATGAACAAAATCACCCTTATTGTGGGGCGTTATATTTCAAGCCCAACGGACCCACATAATTGGCATCGGGACGAATCAGGCGACCACCCATTTGGTCAATGATGTTCGCCGCCCACCCTGCAATCCGCGACATGGCGAACAGTGGGGTGAACATATCAATGTCCAAATCCAATGTATACAACAAAATGGCGCTATAGTAATCCACATTCGGATACAATTTGCGTTCAATGAAATAATCATCGGCACGGGCGAGGTCTGCCAACTTGACGGCAATATCCAGCCAGCGTGTGTTGCCTGTGGCTTGGCACATCTTAACAGCATGTTGTTTGAGGACTTCGGCGCGTGGGTCTAAGGCTTTATAAATGCGATGCCCAATACCCATGATACGGCGGTTGCCACTCTTAATTTCTTGGGTGAACCATTTTTCCACATTTTCGGGGTTATCAATTTCCATAAACATGTGCATGGCTTCGGCATTCGCGCCACCATGCGAGGGTCCCTTGAGTGTGCCAATGGCGCTAACCACCGCGCTATACATATCCGACCCTGTGGCAGTCGTCACACGGGCGGCAAATGTGCTGGCGTTCATGCCATGTTCGGCGAGGAGTACCATATACACATTAAACGCATCGGCAACAGTTTTATCGGGTTGCTTGCCAGTGAGCATATAGACAAAATTTTCGGAAAGCGTCAAGTCTACACGCGGGGCGACTGGTTCTAAACCTTTGCGGATTCTATCCCATGCGGCGGTAACAGTGGTGATTTGACCAATCAGGCGCAATGCAGTGTGATATGCCTTTGTCTTATCGGTCAAATTTTCAGAATCGTGGTCATAATGCGCCAATGCAGAGACGACTGTGCGTAAAACTGCCATTGGATTGGCTTTGGGTGGCAGGCGTTTCATCATTTCGAGGATACGACCGGGGACAACCGCATGGCTGGCGATTTCACTACGGATTTCTTCCAGTTCCTTTTTATTGGGCAGGCGGGTCTTAAAGAGCAAAAAGACGACTTCTTCATAGCTGGCATGGGCGGCAAGGTCTTCGATTTCATACCCCGCATAGACTAAACGACCATTTTCGCCGTCTACGAGGCTGGTGGTAATATCGGCAACAACTGCGCCTTCCAAACCGCCCTTTGTTTTGGGTGCTTCTGACATGTTAAACTCCTAAAAAAGTGAATATTATAAAACAAACATCATGCTTATAGTATAACACCACCTGATGCGAATAAACAGACAAACCGATTAAGCATTCGATAAATAAACATGCTTGATAGCCATTGGCATCTTGCACAAAATAAAATAGCGTGTTACCCTATCTGTGTACTCACAAATGGAGAAAAAATCTGTGAACCGATTTGTTTCATTCATGTGCATGTGTAAGTTCCCTAAGTCACGACCCGCAGGGCGTTTGACCGTTTAGGTGCGAACACGCCACATGGAGCGAAACCTCTCCATCACAACCGTCCTGCAAAGATAAGGATGGTTGTTTTTATTTATCTATCTCACGAAGGAGCATGGCATGACGGTGCATCTTCCGCCCACCTTACAACACGATATTTTTGGGCAGATGGAAGCCACCTACCCTAACGAAGGTGGTGGATTTTTATTAGGCGAAATCAAAGATGGCATTACGCATATTATTGGCGTGATTGGGGTCGAAAATGTCTTTGAGACCGAAGAACAATATCACCGCTACGCCATGACACCCCAAAATTGGGCAAAAATGGAAGATGAAGCCGATGCGCGTGGGTTGGTTTTGGTGGGCTATTATCATAGTCACCCCGATTCGCCCGCCATCCCATCGGTTTATGACCGCGACCATGCCCTACCCAACTTTGTGTACATCATCACATCGGTGCAACAACAAAAAGCCGTGGATATGACTTGTTGGCGACTGCGCCAAGACCGCACCGCGTTTGATGCTGAACAACTCGTTATACAAGCATAATTTCGTCACTTAACACAGGAAGGATAAAACACACACATGAGCAACGACAGAAAATTCGGTTTTAATACCCAAGCCCTTCACGCAGGTTATTCACCAGACCCCACCACAGGGTCACGCGCAGTCCCGTTGTATCAAACCTCGTCTTATCAATTCCGCGATACCGACCACGCCGCCGCGTTGTTTGGGCTGACCGAAGCAGGCAACATCTACACGCGCATCATGAACCCCACCACCGATGTGTTTGAACAACGGGTGGCGGCATTACAAGGGGGTGTGGCGGCACTCGCCACCGCATCGGGGCAATTTGCCCAAACCCTGACCGCCCTGTCTTTGTGTGACTCTGGTGATGAAATCATCTCCTCCAGCGCCTTGTATGGTGGCACATATACCTTGTGGAAATATAGCTTTGCCCGTTTCACTCGGCAACCCCAAACTCGAAATCCCCGATTTTGAAGCCATCAGCGAAATTGCCCACGCACACGGATTGCCCGTTGTCGTAGATAACACCTTCGGCACACCCTATTTATTCAAAGCCTTTGAACATGGTGTTGATATTGCGCTCCACTCCACAACCAAATGGATTGGCGGGCATGGTCTCAGCATCGGCGGGGTGATTATTGACGGTGGCAAATTCAACTGGACAGCCAGTGGTCGCCACAACGGGATTGTGAAGCCAGAACCCGCCTATCACAATGCGGTCATCTCGCAATTCGTTGGCGATGCCATCGCGTTCATCATCCGCGCCCGCGTGGTTGGCTTGCGCGATTTTGGCGGGTCACAAGCACCGTTCAACAGCTTCTTGAATATCATCGGCTTAGAAACCCTGCCCTTACGCATGGACAGACACGTCTCCAATACATTGGCGGTTGCCAAATTCTTGGAAGCGCACAAATCGGTGTCATGGGTCAATTATCCGGGTTTGGAAAGCCACCCCAGCTATGACCGCGCCAAGAAATACCTCCCCAAAGGTGCGGGTGCAGTCTTGGGCTTCGGCATTAAAGGTGGCAAAGAAGCAGGCAAAAAATTCATTGATAACCTCAAATTGGTCTCGCATTTGGCGAATGTCGGTGATGCGCGTACCCTCGCCATCCACCCCGCCACCACCACCCACAGCCAATTGGGTGAAGAAGACCAAGTATTGAGCGGTGTCTCTGCGGATTATATCCGTCTGTCCATCGGCATCGAAGACATTGACGATATTCTGTGGGACTTAGACCAAGCCTTAGCGGTATCGCAAAAATAAAATACAGCTTTATATCTTGTGGCTGACATACGCCCTAAAGGGCTAGTCAGCCATTACAAGTAACCCCGTTTGAGGGTGTAATGGCGGACTAGAGGCTTTAGCCTTGTATGTCCGCCACTGTTAATAACCATAACCATGTCATCTAGGTGAAGAATGCCTAACGGAAAATCCAAATCTAAAAAGAAAGAACTTGTTTTCACCCGCGAGAATAGTGTCGGATTGGTTGAACGCCAATTCGCGCATTTCGATGCCCCGCTTAAATTGCGTTCTGGAGGGAGATTAGATAATTTTACCCTCGCCTATGAAACCTATGGGGCGCTGAATGAGGATAAATCGAATGTCATCCTCATTTGCCATGCCCTATCAGGCGATTCGCATGTGGCAGGGTATTATAGCGATGACCCCAATGAAGCCCCTGGCTGGTGGGATGACGCGGTGGGACCGGGTAAGATGTTTGATACCAACCGCTACTATGTGATATGTTCTAATGTCATCGGCGGATGTCGTGGTAGCACGGGTCCTTCATCCCCCGCGCCCGATGGCAAACCATTTGGGTTACGTTTCCCAGTAATTACCATCAGCGATATGGTTGAGGCGCAACGCCATTTGATGGACAGGTTTGGCATCACCAAGTTATTCGCCATTGCGGGCGGGAGTATGGGCGGGATGCAGGCGCTTCAATGGGCAGTGAATTATCCTGAACGGGTCGAAAATGTGTTATTCATCGCCAGCACGCCGTTATCATCCACCCAAAATATCGCTTTCAACGAAATTGGCAGGCAAGCCATTTATGCCGACCCCAATTGGCGCAGAGGCGATTATTATGACCACCCCGAAAAACCCGATGCAGGCTTGGCGGTGGCGCGGATGATTGGGCATATCACCTATATGAGCGAATATTCGCTAGAAAAAAAGTTTGGGCGCAGATTACAAAATAACACCGAACTCGCCTATACTTTCGATACCGAGTTTGCAGTGGAAAGTTACTTGCAACATCAGGGTGTCAAATTTGTAGAACGATTTGATGCCAATTCGTACCTGTATATCACCAAAGCACTCGATTATTATGATGTGTCGGATGGCTATTCGACCATTTATGATGCACTCCGCAAGACCAATGCCAATTTTTTGGTGGTCAGTTTTAGTAGCGACTGGCTTTATACCGATAAGCAAGCCCGCGAATTGGTAGACCCATTGCGTCGGCTGAAGAAAAATGTGGAATATCAGCGTGTCAAAGCCTCATTTGGACACGATTCATTTTTAGTAGAAGTTGAAACGATGACCGAATTGGTGGGTGGTTATTTAGACCGTATGTGGAAACGCAAACAACGCCCACCCAAAAAGAATGATGATAAGAAAGGATAATTTCAAAACACATGGCAACCATCAAAATCCCTACCCCATTGCGTGTTTATACCAATAACACCGCCCAAGTAACCGTTGGCGGCGATACTATCGGCGCGGCATTACATGACCTCATCGGGCAATTCCCAGAATTAGAAACACACCTGTTCAAAGATGGTGAGTTGCGTAATTTTGTGAATGTGTTCCTCGGTGATGAAGATGCGCGTTTCTTGCAAGGACTCGATACCAGCATCGAAGAAAATAGCGCCTTGCGGATTATCCCAAGCATCGCTGGCGGATGTTAATCTGTCAGTTGTAACATGGACAGTATACTAGGGCGTGTTGACATTCATGATATGACGGGCGTGATATATCGCGTCCCTAAACCCATAAACGGGATAATTGCACTGTAGGGACGGCATATATGCCGTCCAAAAT
>JALONZ010000428.1 GCA_025454675.1 Anaerolineae bacterium
GCACCCATACCCGTTTTCATCACAGGCACGCGCCCACCGGGTGTATCAGTCATGACGACAGGCGTACCCGATAGCATCGCCTCCACTTGCACCAATGCAAAACATTCGCTATCGCTGGTGAGCGCCAATACATCACATGCGCTAAAGAAGTCTGCCATGAATTGCATATCTTTGTGCAAACCTAAAAAGAGCAATTGGTCACGATATTGCTCAACAATATGCTGATAGTGTTGCCATGTATTTTCATAGGGAATATCATATTCACCCACGAATACAATCCGCGCGTTGGGATACTTTTGGTTAATCACCGCCAACGATTGAATGAGCAAATCAGGACGCTTTTCTTGTACGAATCTGCCCGCATAACCAATTATCGGAGCGCCATCAGGCGACCAATCCGCACGCAATTTTTTCGCATTTTCCAAATTCGGCGCGGGCATGGTGATGGGGGGATGAATCACACGGACTTTATCCATGAACGGGTGCAAATAATAGGAGTGGTCGGCATAATCTTGGGTATAAGCAACGATACGCGGGGCTTGCATCGCCAATAGCCGATACAAAAAGAACATCGTCCCCTGAATAATCCGATTTGATAAGCCTTTTGGCAATAATAAATCACCATGATGGGTGATAATCACCTTACGTCCTGCTAATCGCGCCAAAAAGCCGATGAGTGCCGTTTCGAGCATGGGCGTATGCACACTGACCACATCAGCTTGACGAATCAATTTGAACGCCGTGAATGGATAAGCAGGCATAATCATGCCTCTGCTAATCGGAATGGGTGGCGACCATAAGCGCACCACTTTCACGCCATTAATCACCTCATTCGATGGCAAATCTGGGCGATGACGGACACATAACACCGTCACCTCATGCCCCCGTTTGACCAATGCCTCTGCCACACGTTGAATATAGAGTTGCATCCCTGTACGGTGAGGCAAATAATACAATAAGCAGATGAGAATTTTGAGTTTTTTGGGTGCTGTCATGCGTTAGTGCTTCCTTCGGTGATGGGAATGGTGGTTAAAGCAGGGTCTAATTGCACATCACGCACCCCACGCGACAATTGCCCTAATGAAATGCCTTCATGCAGAAATCCGATTGCACCTGTCACCGAGTGAACCAGCACATTCACCCCATGCACAATCGCGGCAAACGCAATCGCAATCGTGGCGGGGTCGCCATATCCCAGAAAATTTAGCGCAATCAGAATTGACCCTTCATACACGCCCAAACTGCCAATCGTGGCGGGTACAGCAATCGCAAATGCCGCCGCCGCAATATATAAACAGGTGGCAGACCAACTCGGATTATCATAAAAGGTATACATCAACACATACCCCGCCATTACCGAGAACAACCAGCCGATTCCCGTCCATAGCAAGGCGGAAAATAAGGTGCGGATGTTCGCAAGTGGGGCTAATCCATCTAAAAAGTGGTCTAATAAGTCAACAGCATGAATCCGTTTGAGGGGCGGAATAATTGCAACCACCCATTTTATCAATTTATGTGCGAGGTCACGTTGGCGCGAGAGGAATACGAGGGTCAAAAATCCACCCAAACCCAAAACACCCATCACCACACCCGCGCTCCGCAATTCGGGCGGAATATCACCTGCAATCAGACCAATGGCGACTAACATCACCACCGCTAACAGGTCTAATAAGCGTTCAACAACTACCGTAACCGCCGTTTTGACCATCGGCACAGGCGGATTCACACGACTGGCTAAAAAGATGCGTGCCACTTCGCCCATGCGTAATGGCAACACGCCATTCACCAAATAGGCGACATTCATAATGTGGAATGAACGCCAAAAGGTTAACCCGCCACTGAGGAGACCGCGCCAACGCACCGCCCGCGCCAATAAACCGATAAGCAACAAGGCAATACACGGCAAAATATAAATAAAACGGGCTTGAGCCAATGCCTGCCCTAATAATGTCAAATCGAGTTCGCGCACAACGAAAAAGGTCGCTAATAAGCTGACAACCAAGCCTAAGCCCCAAATTCGCCACCGTTTGAGTAATGTCACTGTCTAAAATACCTTTTTTTATCCCGCAAAACGCGCGTTATTATAACACGGCTAATACACAATTTCGGTGTGTAATTCTCAGATTCTACACACTTTCCGCACAATTTAGCCCAATATTGAACCGATAAAGGCAGGGTATCCGCGCACAAAATCGTCAATCGTCACGCGCTTTTTGCCTTCTAATTGCAATTCTAGCGGATATAGAATGCCATCTGCTGTACCAATACCCACCCGTTCCCCACTTTTTACCACTTTTCCCATCGGTGCATGACCCTCACCTAACGAAACACGATGAATTTTGAGTTGTTTGCCATCCCACGCGGTATATGTGCCTGGCCAAGGCGTGAATGCGCGTACCAGCCGTTCCAACACAATGGCAGGCTGTTCAAAATTCAGTCGCCCTTCCTCTTTTTGAATTTGTGGCGCAAATGTCACCCCATCTTCAGGTTGCGGAATCGGTTGAATTTCACCGCGCAGGTATTTATCCAATGCTTCAATCAGCAAATCCGCGCCCAAGTGTGCCAATTTATCATGAAGCGATTCGCCCGTCTCATCAGGTACAATCGGAATGGCGCGGGGCATCAACATGGGACCCGTATCTAAACCCGCATCCATTTTCATGATGGTGATGCCTGTTTGTTCATCGCCTGCGCGGATGCAGGCTTGAATGGGTGCCGCCCCACGCCAACGCGGTAATAATGACGCATGAACATTAATTGAGCCATACGGCGGAATATCCAGTAGGCGCTGTGGCAAAATTTGACCAAACGCCGCCACCACATATACATCGGCTTTCCATTCTGCAAGTTGGTCAATCGCTTCGGTTTTGCGAATTTTTTCGGGTTGAAACACAGGGATAGCGTGTTCGAGTGCCACTTGTTTAATCGGCGACATCTTCACCTCATTACCGCGCCCTGCGGGACGGTCGGGTTGTGTGACCACACCAATCACCTCATGATGCTGAATTATGGCGCGGAGGGTATTCACGGCGAATTCGGGTGTCCCCATAAAAACAACTTTTGCCATGTCGTGAGCCTTTCTTTTTGTGAATTGCGAAAATGCACAAGCTACATCATAATAACAGATGATGACGAAATTTTGTGAGTATATATGATAGGTAAACGTTGGATTATTGCAAAATCTGCCCCGCCACAAGACCTGCGCCGATTTAGCGGGATTCATCCCGTATTGGCGCAAGTGCTAATCAACAGGGGCTATGATACACCCGAAGATGCACACCGCTTTTTATACGCCAAAGATTTTACCCATAATCCGTTTGATATTCCCGATATGGCGAAGGCGGTAGG
>JALONZ010000429.1 GCA_025454675.1 Anaerolineae bacterium
ATAAAAAGTCATCATAATGTGGGCGGATTGCCCGCCGATTTCAAAGAACGGTTTGAATTGGTGGAGCCATTGCGCGATTTATTCAAAGATGAGGTGCGTAAGGTGGGCAGTGCGCTGGGCTTGCCCGATAGCATCATCTGGAGGCAACCCTTCCCTGGACCAGGGTTAGCAATTCGGTGCTTGGGTGAAATCACATGGGAACGCCTAGAGACCTTGCGCGAAGCCGATGCCATTTTCTTAGATGAATTGGCTAAAGCCGATATGTTGCACCCGCATGGGGATGTTCCCGCGCAAACATCACAATGTTTTGCGGTATTGTTGCCCGTGAAAAGTGTGGGTGTGATGGGGGATAATCGGACATACGAAGAAGTGTTGGTGTTGCGGGCGGTCACAACTGATGATTTTATGACGGCAGATTGGGCGCGGATTCCGTTTGATATTTTGGCGCGTGCCAGCAGTCGGATTGTGAACAGTGTGAAGGGGATTAACCGCGTGACATATGACATCACCAGCAAGCCCCCCGCAACGATTGAGTGGGAATAAGGGATATGCCAACCGTGATGCAAATTGGCGCGTTTCGATTTTTCTTTTATTCCAATGAAAATGACGAACCGCGCCATATTCATATCAAGTCTGCTGAAAATCAGGCAAAATATTGGCTAGAGCCATTAGACCTCGCATGGAATTATGGCTTTAATTCGCGCGAACTGAAACAAATTGAACGACATTTAGCCGATAATATGGCATATTTGATAGAAAGTTGGGATAATTTTTTTGGAGTGAACGATGATAAATCAGAATGATGCACCACGCCCACAAGACCGCCCTGTGAGCGTTCATTTTAGCGATGATATGTTGATTGTACGACTTGCCGATGGGCGCGAAATCGCCACCCCGTTGGCTTGGTATCCACGCTTATTACATGCTACAACAGAACAACGCCAAAATATCGAATTGTCGTTTTCAGGTATCCATTGGCACGACTTGGATGAAGATTTATCTATCTCAGGGATGCTATTTTACGGACCCGATGAGGTCTTTAATGACATCACGGTGGAAATTCCGCATCAATCGCGCATCGCATTGGTCGGACCCAACGGCGCGGGCAAAACCACCTTGCTCAATATTTTGGCGGGAATAGATACCGCTACCACAGGCACAGTGACCACCGCGAAAGGCGTGAGCATCGGATTTTTACCCCAACGCCCCGAATTGGCTGGTGAACATACATTATATGAAGAACAACTCCGCGCCTTTGACCATTTGCGCCAAATGGAAGCGCAACTGTCGCAATTGGAGCATGATTTATCTGACCCCGCCAAACATGACCGCGCCCTCGCTGAATATGGGGCATTGCAAGAACAATTTGAGCGACTCGGCGGATATACCTACACGCATCGCATCAAAACAGTGTTGCACGGGGTGGGATTTGATGAAGAGGATTATGGGTTATCGCTTTCAATTCTGTCTGGTGGGCAAAAAACCCGCGCGTTGTTGGGGCGCTTGTTGCTCACATCCCCCGATTTGCTGATTTTAGATGAGCCGACCAATCATCTTGACATCAATGCGGTGGAATGGTTAGAAGGCTTCCTGAAAGAGTATGAAGGTGCGGTTTTAGCCGTCAGTCATGACCGCTATTTTATGGATAATTTCGCCAGCACGGTTTGGGAATTGGATTATGGCGCACTCGAAACGTATCGTGGCAATTATAGCCATTATGTCAATCAGCGTACCGAGCGTCATGAACGGTTGCTAAAAGAATATGAGGCACAACAAGAATTTATCGCCAAAGAACAAGATTTTATCCGCAAGCATATGGGCAGTCAACTCACCGCACAGGCGAAAGGTCGTCAGAAAAAATTAGAGACGATGCGCCGACGCGGAAAAATCATCGGCAGACCACGCGGTGAACGTAAAGAGATGAATTTGCGCCTGCAAAGCGCGATTCGGAGCGGGGATAAAGTGCTGATGGCAAAAGATTTGGTGGTCGGTTATAGCGATGCACCCGCGCCCCTGTTCACCATCCCCGAATTGACCTTGTATCGTGGCGAAACTGCCGCGCTGATTGGGGCGAATGGGGTTGGTAAAAGCACCTTCCTGAAAACGGTGATTGAGCATCTCGCGCCGTTGGGCGGAGAGGTGAATCTGGGTGCGAGTGTGAAGGTCGGTTATTTCGCGCAGGCGCATGAACGGCTGAATCCTAAAAATACATTGGTAGATGAAATCATCGAGACGAAATATATGCCCGTCAGTGAGGCGCGTAGTTACCTGGGTGGATTTTTATTCAGTGGTGATGATGCGTTCCGCACGGTAGATACCCTATCAGGCGGGGAGCGCGGGCGGTTGGCATTGGCGAAATTGGCGCTTTCGGGTGCAAATTTGTTGCTACTCGATGAGCCGACCAACCATCTGGATATTGATAGTCAAGAGGTGCTACAAGAGGTACTCGCGCAATTTGAAGGGACAATACTTTTGGTCAGTCATGACCGCTATTTGATAGATGCGCTTGCGAGTCAAATTTGGGAGGCGCAAGCGGGTAAAATGACCATTTTTAACGGGACTTATCGTGAATTTGTTGCCTCTCGCAACAATTTAGCCATTTCGGTAACGTCTGATAAACCTGCCACGAATGGAAAATCAACATCCGCGTCCAAATCATCCACATCCAAAAAAGCGCACGGATTGAATCCATTTCAACTGAAAAAACGGTTAGAAGAAGTGGAAAATCGGATTCATCAACTGGAAAATCAGATGGAAGAATTGCATAGCGCCATCGAATCTGCCAGCGCCAAAGGGGATGCCAAAGCGGTGAGCGACTTGGGCGCACAATATAATCAAACCGAAGCCGAATTAGAATCTGAAATGTCTGAATGGGAAAGGCTCATGGAATAAATGCACCCAATTACGATACAAAATATCATCTTACACCCCATCGCACTGCCATTTGTGGAAGTGTTATATACCAGTTTTGGTGGGGAAGAATTTAAGTCGGCGATACTGGTCGAATTACACACATCAGACGGCGCAATCGGATGGAGCGAAATTGTGGCGGACGTGCGTCCTGGTTATGGCTCAGAGACGATGACCACCGCCTATCATATCGGGCAAGAATTTTTGCTCCCGTTGCTTATGAATCAGACCATCACGCATCCATCGGATGTGTTGCGCCTATTCAAACCTGTGCGCGGGCATCACCACACCAAAGCAGGGGTAGAAGGTGCGGTTTGGGATGCGTTTGCCAAGTCGAATGAGATGCGCCTCGCCGATTTATTCAGCGCCAGCCTGCCAGAGGGTCACACATCACGCGGCGTTGCGGTGGTAGGGGTGAGCATCGGCATCAAACCGACCATCCAAGACACACTCGCCGTCATCCAAAAACGCTATGATGAGGGGTATCGGCGCATCAAACTCAAAATCAAGCGCGGATGGGATGTGGAACTGGCGCGGGGTGTGCGCGATGCCATGCCCCATATCACGCTCATGTTGGATGCCAATAGTGATTATACCCTCGCCGATGCCGACCATTTGGCGCAACTGGATGCGTTCAATTTGCTGATGATTGAGCAACCACTCGCTGATGATGATATTTTGGAGCATAGCCAATTGCAGGCGCACATCAAAACGCCGATTTGTTTGGATGAGAGCATGAAATCGGCTCATGATTTGCGCGTGGCATTGAAATTAGGCGCGATTGATATTCTCAACCTGAAACCTGCGCGGGTGGGCGGATTTACACAAAGTTTGATGATGTACCAAATTTGCGCGGAAAATAACCTGCCGTTGTGGATTGGTGGCATGTTGGAGACGGGCATCGGACGGGCGCAAAATGTGGCGCTGGCATCGCTCCCCGCCGTGACCCTGCCGTGTGATATTTCGGCGACGAATCGCTATTTTGACCCCGATATCACTGAACCGCCCTTCGTGCTGAACGCCGAAAATAGCACCTTAGCCGTCCCCAACGGCGTGGGGATTGGCGTGGATGTGATTCCAGAACGATTAGCAGAAGCCAAACAACGCTGGTTTGATGTGCATAAATAAAATATGTGAATTATGGATAACAAATGAGTCCTTAAAAGCACCCCCATCTGTACTGTTTACGAACATCATCCGCATTTTTGTTTACGAACATCGGACGCACCCTAGCGGCGTGTCTGGTGGACGAC
>JALONZ010000430.1 GCA_025454675.1 Anaerolineae bacterium
AGAAAATGCCTTGCGCGACCTCGAAATTCAAATGGAAAATGCCAAAGGCGATGAATTTAAGCAATTATTGGTGGCATATGGCGACAAAACTGAGCAATATGAACGCATGGGCGGTTATGACATCGTGCATCGTGTGGATGAGATACTATCAGGGCTACGCATAGACCATCTCCCGCGCACACGCTTGGTCAATACGCTATCGGGTGGCGAAAAATCACGCCTCTCATTGGCGCTATTGTTACTGGAAGCACCCGATATTTTGCTACTGGATGAGCCGACCAATCATCTGGATTTCGCCAGTTTGGAATGGCTAGAAAGCTATCTGAGCGCCTACACGGGCGGGATTTTAATCGTCTCGCATGACCGCGCCTTTTTGAATAAAACGGTGACGAGCATCATCGAAATTGATGAACATACCCGCCAAGCCAAAAGCTATAAAGGTGATTATACGGCATATCACAGCGCCAAAGTGCGAGAACGTCAAAAATGGGAATCGGATTATGCGGATGAGCAAGAAGAAATCAAAATGCTCCGTTTGGCAATCAAAGAAACAGCCCGCCGAAATGATAATTACCGAGTACATACTGATGGTGATAAGCATGTTTTGAATGCAAAAAAAGCGACTCATGCCAATACAGTATCCAAGCGGATTCGCACCGCCGAAGAACGCCTGAAACGGATTGAACAAAATCCCATCCCGCGCCCACCCAAGCCATTGGTCTTTCGTGCCGATTTATCCCCATTGGCGCTCGGTGGAAAATATCCGCTCACGGTGGAAGGCTTATCCAAATCGTATGATGGGCGCGTGATTTTGGATGATGTGACTTTTTATTTACATGAACACAGTCGCGTGGTCATCATCGGCGAAAATGGCGCGGGCAAATCTACTTTGCTCAAAATACTGATGGGACTCGAATCGGCGGATAGTGGACTAATTAACTTTCATCCACAAGCCACAATCGGCTATCTTGACCAAGAAAACACGCTATTTCACCCGCAAATCAGCCTGCTAGATGCTTATCTGGATGGATTAGACGGCGATATGCAACAACTGAAAGCCATGCTCCTGCAATCGGGCTTGTTTTTATATGATGACCTCGAAAAACGGGTCGGCACATTGAGCAGTGGTCAAGGGCGCAAATTGCAATTGGCGCGGTTGATGGCGAGTCGTGCAAACCTGCTGATATTGGATGAGCCGACCAACTTCATCAGTTTTGATGTATTGGAGGAGTTTGAAACCGCATTAAAAACCTTCCCCATGCCGATTATCGCCGCCTCGCATGATAGGCGCTTCATTCAACAATTCGGCGGGGAAATTTGGGAATTAGCAAATGGAAAATTGCATTCGCACGAAACGAGTATTGTGTGATATAGTTATGCACATGGATACATTAACGCAAATGCACTCACCACCCCTTTGCAGAGGCGGCTGTTGATGCACTAAACCCCTAACTGAATATTGGTCAAAAATACGCTATGAAAAGTCATTTTTTCATGGCGTTTTTTGCGTTGGAGTGTCCATATATCCACATTTTACCCGTAGGGGCGCAATATATTGCGCCCTTACACCCATTTGTTATATTTTCTATCACGAAAGGAAAAAGCAATATGTTTCGCAAATCTGTGATGCGACACACCCGTCGCATGACGCTGTTTATGTTTGTGTTGTTGGTCATCGAGTTCATTGATGAATTTGTATTCGGGATGCACCACGCCGCCACCCCCTTCATTCGGGATGATTTAGGGATGAATTACGACCAAATTGGGTTGTTATTCACCATCCCCAACACCATCGCCATTTTCATTGAGATGATGTTCGGTGTGTGGGGCGATGGTAAGGGCAGAAAATGGATTGTGATGGGTAGCGGTGTGGGTTTTGTCATCGCGTGTACCCTATCCGCGATTAGTCAAAATTTTGGCATGTTCCTCTTGTCATTCATCATATTTTTCCCATCCTCTGGCGGATTCGTCACCCTCAGTCAAGCCATTTTGATGGATATTGAACCCAATCGGCATCAGCAAAATATGGCACGCTGGACATTTGCAGGGTCGTTGGGGGTAGTCGGCGGAAGTATCTTGTTTGGCATTTGGGGCGATTGGCGGGCGATGTTCATTTTATGTGCGGTTTTAGCGGCAGGTGCGTTAGGGGTGGTCGTGTGGCATTATGTCACTGGCAAAGCCCCCCAAGAAGCCGTTCAGGGGAGTAATGATGATGAAGATTGGTCATTCCGCGAAGGATTAAAAGATGCCCTCTCGCAATTACGCCGAAAAGAGGTGTTGCGCTGGTATACTCTGCTGGAATTTTCGGATTTGATGCTGGATATTCTGTTGGCATATTTGGCGCTTTATTTTGTGGATGTGGTCGGCAAAACCGAAGGTGAGGCGGCAATTGCGGTGGCTGTTTGGACGGGTATCGGCTTGATTGGCGACTTTTTGCTCATCCCCTTGTTGGAACGGGTGAATGGTCTCACCTATTTGCGTTTTAGTGCGGGGTTGACCTTTATGATTTACCCAACATTTTTGCTTGTACCATCACTGGAAATCAAGTTGATGTTGTTGGGGACACTCGGATTTTTTAACGCGGGCTGGTATAGCATTTTGCAGGGTCAAATTTACACCACCCTACCCGATAATAGCGCCTCTGCGGAATTGACCATTGGTAATATTGTCGGATTTTTTGGCGGATTTATCCCGCTTGCTGTTGGCATGGTGGCAGAACGCGCTGGTTTGGATGTTGCCATGTGGTTGTTGATGTTGGGTCCGATTGCGTTATTGATTGGCATCCCGCGCCAAAGGAATAATACAACTCATCCCCACCCCCTAACCCCCTCCCCATTGCATGGAGAGGGGGAATAAAACCTGTTTTTAGGGCGGTTTTGAAGTCCCCTCTCCGTTTGGAGAGGGGATTTAGGGGTGAGGTTGTTTCTTAATGGTAAGGTCTCCCTTCCCCTATTTGATGGGGGAAGGGTCGGGGATGGGGGATATTTTAATTCCTACAGCACCGATTTGAGATAATCGGCAATCATGCCTTCTAGCTCCGAGATTTTTTTGTATACACGGATGTTATCTTGGGGCAACAAGGCATGTTTGTCGGTCTCGGATTGAGTGATAAATAAACAGGGGCGTTTTGCACCCCACACACACCCTATTTGAAGCGCAAAATCGGGCGTGAGGGGTTTATTATCCAAATGGATGATGACCCCTCGCGCCCCTTCAATCCGATTTTGCAAATTTTCGACATCCATCGGTGTTTCAACTGTAAATTCTGCCGATTCACGTTCACAGAGAAACCCATAGGCATGAGTTGGGCGCTGGATGCCATAATAAAATGAATCATCATA
>JALONZ010000431.1 GCA_025454675.1 Anaerolineae bacterium
TCAAAATGTGTACACTGGTATTAAATAAATTAATAAATTAACTGACAGACAGGATTTTTAGGTCACGCTATCCTGTCAGTTGAAGCAATTCCAGTTGCGAATATCTTCAAGTAACAGAACGCCTTCACCAAAGCACAAATTGCTGCAGACAGCAACAGATACCAACCCTTTAATAATTTAAGCTGTCAGCATTATCCTCAATATCCTCATGGCAATCACCTATGCCCTGACGAGTATCCTCAGCCAGCAATTTGGGGTCATTCCACCGGGTAACGCAACAGCTATTTTCGCGCCGTCTGGGATTGCACTCGCGGCAGTTTATTTTTTTGGCTACAAAATTGCCCCAGGGATTCTGTTAGGCTCATTTTTGGGCAATAATAGCCTCTACGTCCCCGATTTTGGCACAATTGGCTTTGAAAAATTTCAGTTCATCGGGTTGGTGGCGGCGCTTGCGATTGGCATTGGCGCGGCAATCGAAGCCAGTTTGGGATATTATCTGCTCAAGCGATTTGGCAATATCAAAAATCCATTCGGGCAAGTCCGTTCTGTATGGGTATTTGTGTTGTTATCAGCATTAGCCAGTTGTTTGGTGAATGCAACCATCGGCTCATCATCGCTGGTATTCGGTGAATTTGCCCCGCCTGCGGCACATGGCAGTATTTGGCTCACATGGTGGTTGGGCGATGCGGCAGGGATTATCATCCTCACCCCCCTGCTGATTACGTGGCGCAGGTTGCCAAAAATTTCTAATGATGGCAGTTTGGTGCTTGAATCTGCGCTCGCCTTCGTTGCACTGATGAGCATTGGAACAGTTGCCTTTGTTGGTAGTTTTCCAATCGAATACTTGCTCATCCCGATTGTGGTGTATATCGTGTTACGCTTTGGGTTGCACGGCGCAACGTTAGCAACATTCCTTGTATCGGGATTCGCCATTTGGGGGACAGTGAACGGTAATAGTTCTTTCGTCCAAGCAGATGTCAATGATTCGTTCTTGTTCTTACAAGCCTTCATCAGCACCATCATTTTCACCGCATTAACCCTCGCCGCCGCCGATTCAGAACGCCGATTGGCACAAGGCGAATTAGAAGCGACCAATCGCAACCTCGAAAAGCGGGTGATAGAACGCACACAAGAATTAGCCATCGCTAAAGAAGATGCCGAAAGTGCCAGTCGTGCCAAAACCTTATTTATCGCGCAAATGTCGCATGAATTTCGCACGCCACTCAATGCTGTCATCGGCTATAGTGATATTTTGCAAATGGGCATGTTGGGCGATATGAACCCAGACCAGACAGAACGCATCGGTTTCATCAAACAAAATGCAAATCGCCTGTTGGGACTCATCAATGACACACTTGATATTTCACAAATTGAAGCAGGGAAAATGACCCTGAATGAATCACGAGTGGATGTGCATCATTTCTTTGAAGAAATTTTGCAAGGTGTAAAAAGCCTAACTGCCAAAAAGCAAATCACCATCAAAACGCATTATCACCCCAACACACCAGAACGCATTTTGATTGATGCGCCAAAAGTGCAACAAATTGTGGTCAATTTGGTTGGCAATGCCATTAAATTTACCCCACAGGGCGAAATTACCATCGAAGTCGGCGCACATAACGCACAAGAGTGGTTTTTACGGGTGCGCGATACTGGCATTGGTATGTCGTCAGAATCAATCCAAAAAATATTCAATGAATATCAGCGTGTTGAGAAAGATACCAAAAATATTGAGGGCAGTGGTTTGGGTTTATCTATCACCAAGCGATTGGTTGAGTTTTTGAACGGGCGTGTGGATGTACAATCAGAAATAGGCAAAGGGAGCGTGTTTACAATCACATTGCCATTGCATGTGATTGAGGGAGCATAAAAATGGATAAATTTAAGGCACTTGTGGTTGATGACAATTGGTATAACTGCGATATTTTTCGGATTGCACTCGAAAAAGCGGGTTACACGGTGGATATTGCTTATAATGGGCGCGATGGCTTAGCAAACCTGCAAGCCAATACGTATAAAATCATGGTCATTGATTTGCAAATGCCCGGTATTGATGGGGTCGGTGTTTTGACAGAAATCCGCGATACACCCATTCGCAAAAATATGTACATTTTGGTTGTCACTGCCAATGCGTATATGGCAACCGAAGACCTGAATTCATTATGTGATATGGTGATGTTTAAGCCTATCAATATCAACGACTTAACATTCTTCTTGGAACGTGTAAAACGCATTCTTTAATCTATCATGCCCTATTTTTGGGCATATTGTAACAAGAAAATCGTAGTATGGTTTATACAATCTCATGCTATAATAAACAGCATCATATTTACGATTTTAGGAAAATGAATATGGCTGGTGAAGATACCAAACGTTTTGATACGCCCGATGAAATAGATGCCAGTGAAACCCGTCAGCTTCTTCCCCCCGTAGAAGTTGACGGGACAAAAATGCTTGTGACAGCAGGGGGACTCATCCCCAAGCGGTTACGGGTGATTATGCCTGATAAGTCAGAGCTTGTATTTGATAGTCTGTCTCCCCATTTAACAGTTGGGCGTAGCTCGACTGTCAATACACGGCGGATTGATATTGATATGGAAATTTATGATAAAGGGTATTTTGGGGTATCCCGTTTTCATGCCATGATTATCCCCGATAACCAACATGGTTTGGTCATCAAAGATATGCAAAGTACCAATGGCACCTATATCAATGGGAAAAAATTGCGAGCCAACGAAAATTACCCACTTGCTGATGGTGATTTTGTCAAATTTGGCAATCTCAAAGTACAACTGTTTTTTGAATTGGGGAAATAAAAACAGAGGCGAGATTTTCTCTCGCCTCTAAATTTTTAGGATGTCGCTTCGGGCAGGTTTAAGCCTGTCAGCAACGAGAATGTATCAAGTGATGTCGTAAAATCGAAGAACAACGCCCGACCTTCATCGCTATTCAAATCTACCCCACCGCCATTCACCTGACCAACGGCGGTGTGTAATTTGTTATCTGCGCCATTCAGCAACACAGCTAACCCGTTACGTTCTTCACCATCGGGGGTGAAGTATTTATACGCCACGCTAAACCCGCTCACATCACCGCGTGTTATTTCTTTTATACTGACCACTTCCAAATTACGGCGCAACCCACCCACAAATTCACGGGCGGCGGCTTCATCGGCAATTTGACCGTCTTGTGTGGTCACGACAACAGCCGTATTTTCATCCAAACCAACCGTTAAAGGTCTATCGCCACCCCCATCCAAAATGCGCCATGTGTTGGGATAACGGATGAAGGTGCTGGTGGTTTGGTTATAATTGCCTGTCCAACCCAGTGGCGT
>JALONZ010000432.1 GCA_025454675.1 Anaerolineae bacterium
GGGCGTGCTTTGTCGC
This sequence comes from Anaerolineae bacterium, assembly GCA_025454675.1. Classification (GTDB taxonomy): domain Bacteria; phylum Chloroflexota; class Anaerolineae; order Aggregatilineales; family Phototrophicaceae. Next base: position 17 of record JALONZ010000432.1, read on the forward strand.
ATCGTGTGGATGAGGTACTCGATTTTATTGACCTCAAAGAACGTCAACGCGACCGTGTAGATACATTTTCGGGCGGGATGAAACGCCGTGTGAATATTGGTGTGGGGTTGCTTCATAAACCGCAATTGGTCTATATGGATGAGCCAACGGTTGGCATTGACCCCCAAAGTCGGCGACGCATCCTAGACACCGTGTTGCGCCTGCGCGATGAGTATAAAATGACCGTCTTGTATACCACCCATTTGATGGAAGAATCGCAAGAATTGAGCGATAGAGTGGGCATTATTGACCATGGGCTGATTATTGCGCTCGGTACACAAGGCGAATTGACCCAACAAGTGGGTGAAGAAGACCGCCTCATTTTTAGCATCGGCGAACATCGTGTTGATGATGCCTTGCTCAAACGGATTAAATCCGAAGTGGCTGGTGTGACCGATGCCAAATACGAAAGAGTGGATTTAATCGCCACAGAAGACGCGCCAAAAGGTCAAGATGTGGTGGTAGATAAACGCGGAACAGGCACAATGGCGGCTGTTCGTTCTGGTCAAACCTATGAAGGTGTGATTACCGTCCTCGCCAGACGCGGCAGAAAAGCCCTGCCCAGCATCATCACCTTGTTGGATAGCGCCAATATCGAAATTCAATCCGTAGAAGTGCGTGAACCCGATTTAGAAGCGGTCTTCCTCAAATTAACTGGGCGTGCTTTGCGCGACTAATCAGAGAAAGGATTATTTGCGATGAGCAAAATGATAGCAATTGCCCGCCGTTATATTTATACCACCTTCAAAGACTTTAATTTGTTATTGATTATGTTCGCCGCCCCACTGATGATTTCAACCATCATCGCACTCGCTTTTAGCGGGGTGAGTAGTGGTGCATCACCCATCAGCAACATCCCCGTAGCGGTGGTCAATCTGGATAAGGGTGCGGATGTGATGGGGACTGTGGTCAATAATGGCGATATTCTGATGAATGTCCTCATCCCACCCACAACCGAACCCGATTCAGCCACAACCACCCCACCCGATGAAACCTGTGCGCCATTGTTAACATCCACCACATCAGAACAACAAGGTGGTTTGGATAATCTCATCAGCGCGGTACGTATTGCCGATGTAGACCTTGCACGGTCAGGTGTTGAAGATGGGTCATATGCGGTGGCGGTCATCATCCCCGAAAATTTTAGCCAAAGCATCACCTACACGGGTCCGAATTTTACTTTTAATCCCGTTCAAATTGAAATTTATGGTGATGGCAATCGGAGCATTTCCGCGGGCATCGTGCGGAGCATCGTGGAAGGCGTGAATAACAGCATTTTGGCGGGGAATATCACCTTTGCCACCTTCTATCAAACCCTGATTGTAACCAATCCGGTGCTTGCATTAAATGCCCAAGCCTTCAATACAGCCTTAGCCTGTGCATTTAACCCATCTGTCGCCAATTTGAGTGTGAATACACAAAGCATAACAGGCGAAACAGCAGGACAATTCAACGCGCTGGTGAGCATCGGCGCATCCTTAGCTGGTTTCTTTGCCTTATTCACTGCATCAGGCGCGGCGACCAATATTTTGGAAGAACGGCGCAATGGCACACTGCAACGCATGATGGTGTCCCCCACCCCACGCACCAATATCTTAATTGGGATGTTGATGGGAACATTCGCGGTGGTGTTATTGCAATTGGTGTTTTTGTTCATCGCACTCACCATTATCAATAGTGGCTTGCAAGGTCAATTCACCTTCATTTGGGGTGCAAATTGGATAGCCATCATCGGCATGTTGCTGGTCACATCGTTATCGGTATCAGGTGTTGGCATCTTCATCGCGTCACTATCCAAAACATCGGAACAATCCAGCATTTTCGGGTCAATCGTCAGCACGTTTATGGGGGTGTTGGGTGGCGCATTTTTCAATGTGGATGCCTTACCCGAAGCCATTCAACCCATCACACGCTTGTCTATCGTCCGTTGGTCAACCGAAGGATTCACACGCCTGTCTGTCGGCAATACCGATATTTTGCTCAACCTGCTGTGGTTGCTGATTTTAGGCGGTGTGTTATTTGTGGCGGGTACGATAATTTTTGCACGCCGTCAGGATATTTAAGGGATAAATAACCATGAATAAATTACTCAGTATCGCCCTCAATGATTTGAAAATTGCCCTCAAAGAAAAAGGGGTATGGATTAATTTGGTCATTATCCCCATCATCCTCATCTTCATCATTGGTTTGGTGAATGGCGGGTTCGGTAGCACCACACCCAAGACCTATGTGGATGTGTTTGATAATGACCAATCGCCCCTATCGGCTCAATTTTTACAATCGGTGCGCGACCTCAGTCCGAATGTAGTCTTATGCCCTCTGGATAATGATGAAGCCGATGCGTGTCGAATTGACGATGCCACTTTAGATACCACTGCCTCGCAACAAAGAGTAGAAGCGGGATTTGTGCGTGCCATCATCGAAATCCCTGCGGGTTTTGAGCAAACACTCCTTGCAGGTGAGCCGACACAGGTGATATACCGTTCCAGCGAAAATTTAGCACAACCTAGCACCCTGCTCCAATCCGTACAAACCGCCATCACCCGCATTAGTGGGGCATCGTTGGCGGGACGTGTGAGCGCATTCGCGTTGGCGCAAGGGAATCAGGCAGATGCAGTCAGTTTGGATGCGTTTTATCAAACCGCCAACACCATTTGGCAAAATCCACCCGCCAGCATCAAATATGAATTGACGACTGGTGGCGGCGATGCACCGTCAGGCTTCAGCCAATCGGTACCGGGCATGGGGAGCATGTATGTGATGTTCACCGTATTGGCGGGTGCAACGGCGCTGATTTTGGAGCGCAAAAATTGGACATTCCAACGCATGGTGATGATGCCCGTGCGCCGTTGGCAAATTTTAGGTGGCAAAATCACAGCACGCTTTTTATTGGGCATGATTCAATATAGCATTGCGTTTGGATTCGGCGCGGTGTTGGGTGTGCGCTTCTTCGATAATTTCATCGGTGTGTTGGCATTGATGATTGCCTTTTGTTTGTGCATGACTGCGTTGGCGTTTTTGATTGCCACATTGGTCAAAACCGATATGCAAGCCACCAGTTTCACCTTGTTGGTCGTGTTGACCGTTGCGCCGTTGGGCGGGGCATGGTGGCCCCTCGAAATTGTCCCCGATTTTATGCAAGTGGCGGCTTATTTCACACCGATGGGCTGGGTCATGCACGGTTATAACGAATTGATGTTATATGGGGGCGGTTTGGTAGATATTGTGTTGCCTGTGGCGGTATTATTGGGTGCTTCGGGCGCGTTGTTCGGCTTGGC
>JALONZ010000433.1 GCA_025454675.1 Anaerolineae bacterium
CATCAAACGCTGATTTGCTAATTTACTTTTAGGACAAGCCTTTTAGTGGGCTTCAAAGGCGAATAGCCAGAATGCTTTAGCATCTGGCGAGAACAATTAACGAATTTTGACCATCTTAATTCACCTGTCCGCCCTTGAAACAGCGTGGGGAGGTGGTCGGGGGGTGGGGTTAAAGGCATAGCCCGCATTTCCTACCCCTAAAACTGTTACAATTTTCACCAATCAGTTTCGGATATTTGCCCCATGTGCTATACTCATGGGCATGAATGAGAATAAAACACACCACACCACATGGATAGACCGCTTAGAAGCGCGTGGCATGGGCGGCATGATGCGCCTGCTCGTGGATATTGCCACACCGTTTAGCATTATTGGCGCACAAGTGTTGTGGATTTTGCAACCCATTGCTACACTATGGGGCAAAGGAACGGCGATGGGTGAACTTGCCAAGTGGCTAGAAAACCCAGATGCCATGCGTGATTTGCGGGCGCGTTTAGATACCCGTCATTCGTCTGATGACCAACCGATAGGGGACTGATTGTGAGCCTAGAGAATACCCAAATTATTGCCATATTCGTCCTAATCATTGCGTTTGTTGCGGTGGTGGCAATGCCACGTTTTGGACGCAAACGACCACATCGGCGCATCCGTGCCTATGAGATGATTCCTGCGATGGTCGGGACTGCCATTGAAGCCGATAAACCGATTCATTTGTCGTTGGGTGGGGCAGGGGTGGGCAGTGAACAAACCATCCTCGCCATCTCTAGCGCGGAATTGGTGTATTATGTTGCCTCTCGCGCCACCATCGGCGATTCTGCACCCATTTTGACCGTATCAAATCCGTTATCGCTCCCATTGGCACAAGATACCTTGCGTCGTGCCTATCATTCGACTGGGCTAAGTAACCGTTTTTCGGGGTTATCTGCCCGTTGGTATCCTAGCGGACGGCGTTCATTGGCATTTGTGGCGGGTATTAGTGGCATGTTGGGCGTAGAGCGTCCCGCGGCGCATGTGTTGGTGGGGAGTTATGGCGCAGAATTGGCGCTCATTCTGATGGGAACAACCCGCAGGCGCGTGACGACCATCGCCAGCAGTGATCAACTTGATGGGATGGCGGTGGCATATACGTTATCGGATGCGCCGTTATTGGGTGAAGAAATGTTCGTCTCGAATGCGTATTTGGGAGATGAAAAAGATGCAATTCGGTCTGATACAACGGCGCTGGATTTATTGCGTTGGTTGGTTATCCTGACGATGCTCGGCGGGTTGGTTGTCTCAATAATCAATAGAGGAGGTTAGGCGATGCGGATACGCTTAGGCGCGGCGCTCGCATCTGCGCTCACATTTGGGATTGGCTTGGTGGTGATATTAGGCTTGTTATTGCCCAATAATACCCCGCTCCCTGTGGCTTGGGTGAATGTTTTACGCTCGGCAACAGGCATTTTATTACAACTCACGACCATCATCGCCGCCCTCGCCATTTTGGTGGGGATATTGAATTTATTATTGGTGCATTTATCGCGCCTATTCAAACGGGAAAGCGGGTTTTTATATAGCCTCGTCCTGATTTTGAGCTTTGGCGCTGTGGTCATCACTTACTTTTTTGCCCGCGAAGTGAATACCTTGCTCCTCGAAAATGTCCAACGGAGTATCGAATCGGCATTGGCTGGTTTGTTATTCTTTGCGTTGGTGTATGGGGCATATCGTATTATGCGTCAGCGTGTGACATGGGCGAATGTGGTGTTTGTGTTGGTGGTGCTGATTGTACTGGTCGCCGCCTTGCCGTTTGATATACCTGCTTTGCAAGACATCCGCGCATGGTTATTAGCCATTCCTGTCACGGCAGGGGCGCGTGGCTTGTTGCTGGGGATTGCCCTCGCTACTGTGGTGACGGGTATGCGTATTTTAATCGGCGTTGACCGTTCTTATCGGGATTAAGGGAGTCTATACATGACTGATGACAAACTTCCGCCTTGGTTGAGCGATAATTCCGATGATTCGGATGAAAATGAATTGCCCGATTGGTTGCGGGATGATAACGATGATTCGCCAAAATCACCGAATCGGTTGGGTGTGACAGGGGAACTGTCGTGGATGCAAGATGATGCGCCTAGCGGAGATGATACCCCCAAAAAAGGGCGTGCATCCACAGGATTGACGGGCGAATTGTCGTGGAATCAAGCCGATGAAACACCCAACTTTTTGAAAGATGTGGATGATGTTCCCGATTGGCTGAAAGGGGATGATGATACCCCGTCCAATCAACTATCCGCACAATTTGTAGGTGATGATGACGAGACACTCCCTGATTGGCTTACTGATGCGGATGATGATAATTCCGGATTGCCCGATTGGTTAGATGACGCAACACTCGGTGATTCTAATCCGGTGAATATGGACGATTTTCAATTGCCAGAGGAAGATGAATGGCAAAAAGCCAGCGCCTTTGGTGGCAATGTAGATACCAGCACATGGGGCAATTTTGAAGGCACGGGTGATACACAACCTGCCGATGACGATGAGATGGAAGAAGCCTTTGGTGCATCTGCCTTCACCGATGATTCGTGGATTACCGAGACCGAACCGCCATCCCTAGAAGAAGACTTTGCCGATTTATTCACCGATTCGCCAGTGAGTCAATTTAGCCCATCCGATTTGCCTACCACAGGCATGTTATTTGGGGAAGATGATTTCTCTGATGACGATGATGAAGAGACATTCGATTTGTTGGGTACACCAAGTGATGTGGATAATTTGCTTGGCGGTGACGATTTTGACCTGCTTGGCGAATTGAATGATGAGCCAAGTCTCGACTTTGACTTATTTGGTGAATTGAGCGATGAACCCGAAACCCCCATCGCGGATGCACTCGCTAGTGATGAAAAATTCTTGGCAAAATTTGGCGATGATGACCCATTTGCCGATGAAGATGTGGATATAGACGCGCTATTGGGTGAAGAAGATGAAGCAGACCCCTTCCGCGAATTTGATGCGACACCCGCCAATGAGGTAGTCGAGGACGATTTGAGTTGGTTAGAGGATATTAGCAGTGTCCCCTTCCAAGATACGCGCCCAGAACCACTTTTTACCCCCGAAACACGGGCGAAATTACAAAATCAGCCGTTGGCAAAAATGCCTGAACCTGAATTAGATATTGAAAGTTATCTCGCCAGTTTAGATGAGGTAAATGTCATCCCCAATATGGATTTGGAATCGGCAGACCTCGATTTTGAGACGCTATTTGAAGATGGCGAAGAAGAATCCATCGGCATCAAAGGGTTATCACCCGATGCACCCTCATGGCTCACAGACTTGAGCGCGGTGAGCGCAGG
>JALONZ010000434.1 GCA_025454675.1 Anaerolineae bacterium
TGGCTGACATACGACCCTAAAGGGTTTAGTACAGTTTGTGTATTTTCCCAACATCGGACGCAGGGAGTTTGTGGCTGACATACGAGGCTGAAGCCTCTAGTCAGCCATTACACCCCTCAAACTAGGCTTTGTGTAATGGACGACTAGCACGCAGTGCGTATGTCGTCCACCAGATACGCCGCTAGGGTGCGTCCGATATTGGTAAACAAAAATGCGGATGATGTTAGTAAACATTACAATTACACCACCAAACTAGGTAGGATTGTAATGGTGGACTATGTGTATGTCTGCCACCAATATAAATAGGTTTGCATGATACATGAAGGTGCATAAATAATGACGCTCATCACATCAGACCTCACCATTGGCTATGCCCCGCCACGCAAACCGCACATCGTGGTCGCGGCGGGGTTACATCTCACCCTTCAGGCAGGGCAACTCACCTGCCTGATTGGGCGCAACGGCGTGGGCAAATCTACCCTGATGCGAACACTCGCGGGCATCCAAAAACCGCTCACGGGCGTGGTATCACTGAATGGCGCATCCATCCACAGCCTATCCCCCATCGAATTGGCGCGGGCAGTGGCGATTGTCCTCACCGAACCGATTGCCCCCAGTCAAATGCGCGGGACGGATTTGGTCGCGTTGGGTCGTCATCCCTATACCGATTGGGCGGGCAGACTATCCGAACATGACCTTGAGCGCGTGCGTTGGGCAATTCATGCCGTAGATGGGACGCACTTAGCCGATTTACCCATCAGCGAAATGAGCGATGGCAGTCGGCAACGGCTACTGGTTGCACGCGCACTCGCCCAAGAAACCGATTTAATTCTACTGGATGAGCCGACTGCCTTTTTGGATGTCGTCAGTCGTGCAGAGATGATGAGCCTGCTCAAACATCTGGCACATAGCACAGGGCGGGCGGTGTTGGTGTCTACGCATGACCTCGATTTAGCACTCCAGATGACCGATAGCCTGTGGGTGATGGATAAAGGCGTGGTGCATGTGGGGACGGCACATGAATTGGCACATAACGGTGTGTTGGGGCGCACATTTCGCTCCGAGCGCGTACAATTCAACCCTGATACGATGCGTTTTGAATGGGTGAATCCAATTTCTTAAAACCCTGTTGTAAAGTCCATAGTTTGTGACAAAAGTCACTGTTTTTTACCATAATATGCGGTAAGATTGAGGTGTAATCTCCCCTATTTGCACAATAGGCAAGGCGAGAGAAAATACCTAAATTTGTGTTTCTGTGGTGGAATAAGTCCCTGCCACAGAAACGCCTCTCTCCCAACGAGATAACACTTAATTGAGATAATCAAACAGGAGAATTTTTTAACGATGAAACGTTTTATGCTTATTTTGGTGGTTGCAATGTTGGCATTATTCGTTGGCGCGGTCTCGGCACATGACCATGGTGTGCATGTGCGCGTGACCCATCTGTCGGCTTCATCGCCAAGTGTGGATGTGTATGTTGGGGAAACCCTTGCCATTCGCCAATTGAATTTTAAGGCGACTTCTGGTTATCTGCCGATTGAAAGCAACATGGCAGATGTGGCGATTGTGCCTGCGGGTGGCGCATTGGCAGACGCGGTTTATACCGATACCCTCGTCTTTTCGGGAGGGGATAATGGGTTTTATACCGTCATCGCGGTTGGCGACCTTGCCGATTTGACCTTTGAACTGGTCATTTTGCCCGAAGATGCCCAATCACTTGGCACAGCCACAAAAGGCGATTTGGTGATTCGGGGTGCATTTGCCCGTCCAACCGCCAGCGCTCATAGTGAAGGCATGGATCATGGTATGAATCACGACCATAATATGGCAGAAGCCACCGAAGAAGCCATGCACAATATGAACATGCCAGAAGCCACCGCCGAAGCCACAATGGAAATGGGTGGTCATAGCATGGGTGGCATGAGCATGGGTTCTGTCAGCGCCGTGTATATGATTATCGAAAATCGTGGCGAATCGGCAGACCGGTTGGTCTCTGCGGCGACTGAATTGTCGAATATGGTACAAATTCATCAAACCACTGTGACCGATGGTGTGGCACAAATGGGTGAAGTTGAAGGTGGCATCGAAATTCCTGCCGGTGGCGTGGTCGAATTGCGTCCGGGCGGGTTACACATCATGCTCATGGATTTGACGGGCGACCTTGTTGAAGGCAAGACCATCATGGTCACATTGACCTTTGAATCGGGCGCAACCGTTGAAATTGAAGTGCCAGTTATCACCCCACGTTAGAAATTAAGGATATACGCGCCGTTGGCGGATGTTATGCGGAAGGATATACGCGCCTACGGCGCTAATCCTTCCCTACCAATCAAATACAATTTGATTATCCACGCAAAACCGTCTGATACACCGCCTTATGCGACCCCGCCATATCACTGGTCGCAATTGTAATTTGGTCACGCGCCACCCCTTCGGCATGAATCGCATCCGCCAGCGCATCCGAAAGCGCGATATGACGATTAAACAACCCCGCCACCACGCGCCAATAATCCGCAGACCTATCTTCATCCACATCATGCCGTGTGGAAACGCGAATCGGCACATTGCCCCACCGCGCACCATACCCGCCCAAAAAATCACCCACCGATAAATGGGTATGAATCAGGTCGGCATGACGGGTTTGGATGAATTGCGCCACCTCCATGATGCTTTGCGGTGTGGTCGGGTGGATTAAATCGGTGCTATGGGGCAATTTGAGTCCATACATCGGCACACCGCCGCGTTTCATGCCCGCCATGATGACCGGTGACGGCGGATGTTGCGCGAAGATGACCAACAATTCGGTTTTTATCCCCAACCCGCGCAAGGCAGGTAATAGGGTTAATAGGTGATTTTGGATGAGGGCGTGCAGGGGGGCAATATGAAGAACGCGCAAACTTATGCGCTCACTTTCTGTTGTAAATACGTTAGGGTAATTTGATTTTCAGGGATATTCCGCGCATGGAGGGCATCAACCAACAGTTTATCATTCAAATCGAGGTCAATATAAATGTGATTATCCACAATCCGCGCCACCAACACCGCGCCAACAATTTGCGCCCCACGTATAATAGCAATATCAATCACCGCGTATAGGGTTTCATCTGGGCTGATGGTCAGGTAGCTATAGGCATTCAAACCTTGCTTGGCATATTGGCTTATTTCATCTTTGAGAATATTTTTTAGGGTAATGGTATCCATCGAATTATCTCCTCTTTATGCACATTATATGGGTGCATTTCAGTTTTGGGGCGGACATACGCTTTGCTAGTCCGCCCTTACACAAAAACCTAACTTTTGGGGATGTAATGGCTGTACTAGAGCCTTTAGTGGCTGTACTAGAGCCTTTAGGCTCGTATGTCAGCCATAATTTGCCCCCAGATTGAAATGCACCCTTGGATGTCGGCTAAAATCCCACATCTTTCCCCAACCGATACCCCACCCCATACACCGTTTGCACATAGACCGGTTCTTTGGGGTCGGGTTCAATCTTTTTGCGGAGATTTTTGATGTGACTATCCAAACTACGCTCCAAACTTTCGTATTCATAGCCCAAACTGCGTTCAATCAGCTCGGAGCGCGTGAAGGCATACCCCGGATTTTCCAGCAGGGTGCGGAGCAATTCAAATTCGGTGGGGGTGAGGTCTGCCACCACGCCATTGACGGTCACTTCGCGCCGATATAAATCCATGACCAACACGCCTGCCGTCAGCAAATTATCTTTGCCACCATTGCTCATATTGGAGGCACGGCGCAACACCGAGCGCACCCGCGCCACCACTTCACGCGGGTTAAACGGCTTGGTGACATAATCATCCGCGCCCAATTCTAACCCGACAATTTTGTCGCTATCTTCCACCCGCGCCGTGAGCATGATGATGGGCGTGTTGCTCAACAGGTTATCGGCACGAATGCGTTTGGTGATGTCCCAGCCATCCCTATCAGGGAGCATCAGGTCTAAAAGGACAAGGCTAGGTCGTTCTCGGCGGATGAGGTGAAAGGCTGTTTCGCCATCATACGCGGTAAATACCATAAAACCAGCTTGTTCCAAATAAGCCCGAAGCAGGCGCACAATTTCTTTATCGTCATCTACCACCAAAAGGCGGGTCGGTGTTGTGGTGTTCATATCAACATCCCCAGAGATAGCCATGATTCCGTCTGTTAAATCTATTTTAACGATAAATTGTGGAGATTTGATGTGGGAGTTCAATCTTTCATCCTATCATCCTCAAAAGCGCCCGTTTGTGCTATCATGATAATAAAGATAAAGGACTGGCATGATGGCATATACACTCGCACAATTACGTGCTATGCGCGACCAAATTTTAGAAGTTGCCCACAAATACGGCGCGACCCACATCCGCATTTTTGGCAGTGTCGCCAGAGGTGAAGCCACCGAAAAGAGTGATGTGGATTTTTTAGTTGCATTCAATGAGCAAACCAGCCTACTAGACCGTGCAGGATTGCTGGGAGATTTGCAAGATTTGCTTCAATGCCGTGTAGATGTGGTCAGCGACCGCGCCATCAAGCCCTATTTATCACCCTATATCTTGAAGGACGCAATATCATTATGAATGATGTTCAGCGCGGGTATTTGAGTGATTTACTCGTCCATATTGATAAAATCATTCGTTATACTGAATCTGGTCGAGAGGCATTTTTTGCCTCTGAAATGGAGCAGGATGCGGTTTTACGAAATTTTATCATTCTTGGTGAAATGTCAAACGACTCGGAAAAGAATTTACCGATAACTATCCGCATATCCCATGGCGTAATATAGCAGGTTTTCGGGATGTTATCACAC
>JALONZ010000435.1 GCA_025454675.1 Anaerolineae bacterium
GCACAAACCAGCGCACTCTTGCGCGTGCATTCATCCAACTTCAAACAAATCGGCTTTGTCGAGACCACCCCACTCCACCACATGGCAAAAGTCGCCCATGACCATCATTTGTTGTTATTAGACGACTTGGGCAGTGGCGCATTGGTGGATACCGCCCAATTCGGACTCATCCATGAGCCAACCCCACAAGAAAGTATCGCAAACGGGTGTGATGTGGTGGCATTCAGCGCCGATAAATTACTCGGCGGTCCACAAGCAGGCATCCTCATCGGTAAAAGCGAAATCATCGCCAAACTGCGTAAACATCCGCTCATGCGTGCCATCCGTCCGGATAAATTATGCTTCGCCGCATTAAGCGCCACACTCGATGAATATCGGCGCGGGACAGCCATCACCAATATCCCCATTTTAGCGATGTTGGCGCGTTCATTAGATGACTTGACCGCACAAGCCAAGCAATGGGCAGAGGTGTTCATCAATATCGGCATGAGCGCAGAGGTCATCGCAGGTGAATCTACCGTTGGTGGTGGAAGCCTGCCCGGTGAAACTTTGCCGAGTATATTGGTATCACTCACAGTAGATAAACCCGACGCATTTTTAGCCCAACTCCGCGCCTTGCCCATGCCGATTATCGCCCGCATCATGGATGACAAGGTGCTATTCGACCCGCGCACCGTGATGCGCCATCAGGAAACAGTGTTTTTAGACCAAATTCGGGGATTGGCGTGAATTCATGGGGCGCAACATTTTTTCAGGTGAAAAAAATGTTGCGCCCCGCTATTGATGCAAATTATTTCACATTATCGGCATAATACGCGCGGGTTTGGGGTAAAAATGCGAGGACAAATATCATCAATGCAACAACGATGATGATAATTTGGATGGGTTGTTGAATCCCCATAATCCCAATTTGTACCAGCATCCACAACATCAAGCCAATACTCAGCATCACTGTAATAATCCACCCCATATAATGACTTGCGAGTGGTGCTAACCATGCTGGTTTCATCCACAGCGCAACCGCCAAGATGAGGGGAAATATGCCAAACCCAACCAATAACAAGATACCGGGTAATCCATAATCTTGAATCGGCAACCCTGTTAAATAACTTTGTGAGACATTCATTGAACTGCCCGTTGGGTCGGTGATGAAACTTATTCCGCCATAAATCCCACCAAATCCCAAAAAGATGAGAACCCCTATCAGCATTTTGATAGTGACTGGATGTTTTAATTTTTGCATAAAAACCTCTATTCTATAATCTAATTTACGTTTAATTACATCATAGTTCCATTGCAAAACCCCTTTGTAGTGACATTCGTCTACAAATTGGCATGTTTCAATAAATTTGCGATGATGAACATCTTTTTGTACACTCAATAAAAATTAACACACAAAAAGGATAAAATTCTTCATGAAATCACAACTCAATTCATTGATGGCAGACCGCAACCTCGAAGCCATTGTCATCCTCGCCAGCCACGATTACAGCGCCCCGCTTGATTATTTGGTGGGCAGTGTGCATATCACAGGTGGCATGGCATGGAAAAAGCGCAACGCCGACCCCATTTTAGTGGTGGGGGGCATGGAAATCGAAGAAGCCCGCGCCAGTGGGCTGACCTGCTACACCTACAGCGATTTTGGCTATTATGAACTACTCGCGCAACACCATAACGACCCGCTCCAAGCCAATGTCGCTTTATGGGGTGTCATATTAGACCGCTTAGGCATCAGAGGGGGCAAAATTGGTATTTATGGCACAAATGAAATTCACCAATTATTGGCGTTGGTAGATTTGCTCCGCCAAACATATCCACAATTCTCATTTGTCGGCGAGGCAGGCACCACCCTATTCGACCAAGCCTCATTAACCAAATCATCAGATGAGTTAGACCGTATCCAATCGGTGGCAAAACGCACCAATGACGTTTTAGAAGCGACATGGAATTTCATCGCGGGGCATGATGTGGTGAACGAAGTGGTCATGAAGGGGCATAACACCCCACTCACCATCGGCGATGTGCGGACATTCGTGCGCCGTTCCTTATTAGAACGTGGATTAGAAGACACAGGCATGATTTTTGCACAAGGACGCGATGCAGGCTTCCCACACAGCCGCGGTCAAGATGACATGCCGTTGCGGTTGGGGCAATCCATCGTATTCGATTTATTCCCGCGTGAATTGGGTGGTGGCTATCACCATGATGTCACACGGACATGGTGCATCGGTTATGCACCCCAAGAAGTGCATGAGTTATACCAACAAGTCATGACCGCGTTTGATATTGCCGTAGAAGCCTATGCGCTAAACAAACAAACCTATCTCATGCAAACCGCCGTCCAAGATTATTTTGAAAAACTGGGGCACCCCACCCTCCGCAGTGATGCCAACACCCAAGTCGGTTATACCCATAGTTTGGGGCATGGGGTCGGATTAAAAATTCATGAGCGTCCACGCATCGCCCACAATAGCCCTGATGATGTTTTTTCAATCGGCAATGTCATTACCATTGAACCCGGTCTCTATTATCCTGATAAAGGTGTGGGCATCCGCATTGAAGACTCATTTTATATCACCGAAACTGGCGAATTGGTGTCTTTAACCCCGTTCCGCAAAGATTTGGTGTTGCCAATGGTACGTAAAAGCTAATCTAACAGAGGGCGTAAGAAAATAACGCCCTCTGTGTTTTCTCAAACAAAGTATAAAGAAATTTTTAACCAATTTGTTTTATTTTCAAAATCAGATTATAATTTATGGGTAATTTAGTGTTGTGTTAACGATATGCGACGACTATCAGGCACTTTACAATTTAAGTCCATTGTTCCCGCATTAACCTTCACCTTATCGAGTATGGTGGGGGGAGTGTTTTTGTTTTTGGCACTCACACAACAAACCCCTGTTACAATTAATGCCGAGCGATTCATTGTTTTAACCACCTGTGTTATCATCTTCGTCTGTGCCGATTTACTGGCTGGGCGAATTGAAGGCGGTTTATGGGCGGGCTATTTGAATTTGGTGGTGATGGTTATGTTCTTCTCCACCACCCTCTTAGCCACTATCACCCTCGTCTTAGGTGGCAGTCTCCTCGCTTTGATCATTCGCTTGCAAGGCGGATTATTACCCGGTGCTTCACCCATGTCACGCGCGGTCAGCCATCGGTTGGCACTCAAACGAATTGCCTTACATGGGACAAGCCTATTGGGGGCATGGGTAGTTTATACCCTCTTAGGCGGGGTAACACCAATCACATTTGCCAATTTTGCCTTATTACCCACCTTTTTCGGATTAATCACAGGCATCATCATCACCCAAGT
>JALONZ010000436.1 GCA_025454675.1 Anaerolineae bacterium
TTACTTTGCAAGAAGCCGCAGATGTTGTGAATAAAACGGTTCACAACATCCGTGATTACATCCAACGTGGACGGATTGCAAAATATAATCCACAAGGCGATGTGATTACCCGTGCTAAAAGTGGTGAATTGCGCGTAGATTTAGATGAGCTACGCGCTTTTTTGAAATTGGTCGCACAAGGGGATGAAGACCACCATCAGGCTGGGCTTCATGCAGAACTTGGTTTTTATGGGTTGGCAGAGCGAGAACGTACCAAGCATGTGCATCGTTTACATCCTTATCTGGGGAAATTTATTCCACAATTGGTTGAGTGGTTTTTAACACGTTATTTTAAACAAGATGATATTATCCTAGACCCATTTATGGGGTCTGGGACGATGCTAATTCAGGCGAATGAGTTAGGAATGCACGCCATAGGGGTGGATATTTCTGAATTTTGCTACCGAATTGTAAAAGCCAAAACACAACAATATGATATTTCAAAAACCCGTCAAGAAATTTTGAAAATTGAGTATTTGACCACACAATTTAGTCGTGATTGGGTGCAACCAAGTCAACAATTATCATTATTTGCAGGTGATGATGTTCATGCGATGGCAAATCGGCTCATCCAAAATTGCGATAGCGAATATATGAAAATATGGTTTGCACCACGCGCATTAGTTGAAATTTTATATTATCGCCATTTGATAGAAACAGGCGCGTTTGAATATCAAGATTTACTTCGTGTGTTATTGAGCCGTGCCATGCGGTCATCGCGCCTTGTTTCACACTTTGACCTTGCTACACCTAAACAACCTTTGCCCGTTGGGGTTGAATATTGGTGCAGGAAACATAATCGGATGTGTTTGCCAATTGATAATTGCATCACTAAAATTCACGCATATAGCCAAGATACAGTTCGGCGTATTGAAACATTTAGCCAATTGCGGACAAGTGCCGAAATTCATCCGTTACATGGCGATTCACGCCAAATTGATTTAACGCCTGTATTGCAAGGGCGCAAAATAGCAGGTATTTTTTCATCACCGCCATATGTTGGTCAAATTGATTATCATGACCAACATAATTATGCTTATGAATTGTTCAATATCCCGCGCAACGATGATTTAGAAATTGGACCTAAATCAAATGGAAAATCAAAACGAGCGCAACAAGCCTATATCGAAGGCATTGCCGATGTTTTGCGCCATACAAAGCAATATTTGATAGAGGATGCCAATATCTTTTTAGTGGCAAATGATAGTTTTGGGCTATACCCACAAATTGCGCGTGCATCAGGTTTAAAAATTGTCGAAGAATTTCAGCGTGCTGTTACTAAAAGAACAGAACAAGGCAATGACCCATATCAAGAAACAATTTTTTGGATGAAAAAGGATGAGTAATCATGTTTTCTTGGGATGAACCTGTTAAGCAGGTATTACGTGATGCTATTCGCAAAAAATTAGCCAATTATCATCCTGAAGCAAATAATATGCCATTTCATACACGTCTATTGGGTAAAGATAGAATGGCATTATATTCTTTTGTGCAATCACTCAATACAAATTTTGGTACATCAATCTTTGAGCCACTTGCCATTCGTTTAGCAGAAGGGCGTTTTAAGTCGGCACAAAGTCAGGTGATTATTGGCAGAAAAATTTCATCCCAGTCGCAGATTATTATCCAAAATATTATGAATCATTTAAGTGATGCCTCAGCCACTCCTTCTAAATCGGATGAAATTGATGCTATACGACAAGTTTGTTTGACAGGTGAACCGGCTAATCTAAAAACGACCCGCGCTGATATTGCTTTAGAAGATAATCAAGGTGTGGTTTATCTCTTTGATTTGAAAACTGCCAAACCCAATAAGGGCATGTTCAAAGATTTTAAGCGTACCTTGCTGGAATGGGTTGCAATTTATTTATTAGAACATCCCGATGCACAAATTCATACTGCTATCGCAATTCCATATAATCCGTATGCCCCAAAACCGTATGAGCGTTGGACGGCGCGTGGTATGTTGGATTTAGATGCAGAATTATATGTTGCCGAACAGTTCTGGGATTTTGTTGGTGGCGCGGGTGCTTACGACCATCTGCTCACTATTTTTGAGACTGTTGGCTTAGAACTGAAATCAGAAATTGACGACAAATTCAAACAATTTTAAGGCATTTCTACAGGCAACCCTTCCAATTGCATAATCATCAGCGCGTTGGTGGTGGGGCAGGGACCCTCACGCAAAATATAATCGAATACCATCACCCCACTTTCAATTTTTTCACGGAAATGCAAATTCCGAATACTGGGTATATCATCTGCCAGATGCACCAAATCGAGGTCATGTGTGGATATGAGTCCCACGCCGTGACCATCTGCCAATGCCTGAATATAGGCTTTACTCCCAATCAGGCGTTCTCGATTATTTGTCCCCCTAAAAATTTCATCAATCAAGAAAAATAGAGGTAATTTATCATCGGCTTTGAGCGCATCGAGCAAGGCTTTCAGGCGCTTGACTTCGGCATAAAAATACGAAATGCCATCCACCACCGAATCATTCACACGGATGCACGAAAACAAGCGGAACATGCCAACCTCAAATGTTTCCGCACAGACCACACTGCCCGCATATGCCAACACCATATTCACACCCAATGTCCGCAAAAATGAACTTTTCCCCGCCATATTCGAGCCAGTGATGATGACCATCTCGCCCAAACGGGTGAACGAAAAATCATTACTCACGCGCTCATCAAACGGAATATGCGGATGACCGATATTTACCGCCGTAAAATTGACCGAATCGGTGACGGTTGGAAACGGGTGTTGCGGATGTAACGCCGAAAATTCTGCCAGTGCGCCCAGTGCTTCGAGGTCATAAATGGTCTCTAACCAGATGGGCAATTGCACCGCAAGGTCGCCTTTGCTTTTACTGAGCAAATAGCCCCAAAAAATATCGTAGGGGATGACCAAATTAACCATCATCCATAAAATGGGATTGGCTTGCAAACTGACCGCGCCCAAAATCACATCCAAGCGATGCAAATGGGCAGATGCGGGGCGGTCTGAATTTTGAAACACATCTAATAAGGCTTTGAGTTGGGCATCGCGCACATGAAAATTTTCTAAATGATGGAGCATGGCGCGGAGTTGACCCAGTTCGGCATAAATGGCTAAGGCTTCCCCGAATAAATTGCCCATTTTTCGCAATTGGGTGAAGGATAAGCCTGCATATAACACAAATGAGATGAGCCAAATGGGTGGGATGTTATAAGCCGAGCTGAGGATGAATAAAATGGCGGTGATGAGCGCATTCAGCGCCAAAACATTTGCGATTGACACTGGCACGCCACCCCCCGCGCCCAATTCCAATCAGGTGGGCATCTAATGCCAATTGTTGGCGGAATGTGGTGAGTGGGCGCAATTCTGCCACCAGATGTTGAACCCGCGCGATATGCGTTTTATCGGGGGATGTTTGCAGTAGCCATGATAATAATTTATCGCTCCCCCCGCGTGAGACAGTGTTATCTAACAACCGATGGAGTGAATATTCGCCTACAAGGTCAATATCGGTGGCGAAAGGATGGTCCGTGGGTGCAAGGGCGATATTTGGGGGCAATTCATCCCAATGCAAACGCAAACGGGCGAGTTGCCGATGCCGTAGGTGATGGGCGATTTCAAAACGGGTGAGGGTGTCGCGGAGATGACGATGAGCGCGGATGAGTGCCGTGAATCCGCCCATCCACACGATAAATGCGAAGAAGGCGAGTGTGGAATTGATGGCTAATGCGACTAAACAGGCGAAAAATCCGCCTAAAAATGTCCATACACGCCATTGGATGAATTGGTCATTTTGACGGCGAAAAGATGTAATCATCCGTGCAAGGCGTTTTTGCTGATTCGTAATGGTTGAAATTTTTGTTGATGTATCCATGAACGACTATGTTACAATAGAATCGGGTGTGATTGTAGGGGGTTGATTTGATGTGTCTATGCCATGTAGGGGCTTGTCATGGCAAGCCCCTACGGATGAATGAAGGATAAATTGATGCGGATTGATGTTTTAACCCTATTCCCGAATATGTTCACTTCCCCGATGAACGAAAGTATGATGTGGAAAGCCAAAGATAGGCAACTTTTGGATTTGCATCTGCATGATATTCGGGATTATAGCCAAGACAAACATCGTGCGGTGGATGATACGCCGTATGGTGGCGGTGGCGGGATGTTGCTTCGTGCGGATGTGATGGTGCGGGCGGTGGAATCGGTTTTGCCGATGGATGAAGCCCATCCCACGCCACCTGTGATTTTGATGACCCCACAAGGGCGCGTTTTTTCGCATGAGATTGCGCGGGAACTGGCACAACACCCGCGTCTGGTGATTGTATGCAGTCATTATGAGGGGGAAGATGAACGGGTGCGCCAATTGGTCATCACCGATGAAATTAGCATTGGTGATTATGTCTTGACGGGTGGCGAATTGGCGGCGATGGTGGTGATGGACGCGACATTGCGACATGTTGGCGGGTTATTGGGCGCGGAAGGCGCAGAATTGCGTGATAGTCATGCCGATGGTTTGCTGGAAGGCGCACATTATACGCGCCCAGTGGTGTTTAGAGGCTTAGAAGTGCCACAGGTGTTACAAGCGGGTAATCATCCCCAAATCCAAGCATGGCGACGCGAACAGGCTTTGCGCCGTACATGGGAACGCAGGCGCGATTTGCTCCGTAAAGCAAAATTGACCGAACAGGAAAAATATTTGCTCGCCAAATTTGCGCGAGAGGATGCACAACGCTTAAAATAGGCTACAATAGAGTTTGGGAAAAATCTCCCATACGACATAAAAACGTGTTATGATTATCTGTGTTTAGCGTAACTCGAAATTGAAAGAGGCGGTCATGTCCCAACAGTATCGTAGTGATGCCCTAGAAGAAAAATTGAGAATGCTTCATACCTTTGTTGAAGGTGTGAAAGCAACCGTTATCGTGAATGTAGATGGGTTGTTGGTCGCCGCCTATCCGCCAGGGGATGAAGAAAATCCGCACGAAAACCCAACCAGTAGTCCACAAGTTGCCGCCATGTCTGCCACACTCATCGGGTTGGCAGAACGCACGCTCAAACGCCTTGCACAAGGTGGATTGGAACGCTTGTTAATGGAAGGTGAGAGTGGGGTGATGGTGGTGTATCCTGCGGGACGTGCATCATTAGCCGTTTTGGTAGATAAAGATGCGCGGATTGCGCGGGTCTTGGTTGCCACCAAAAAAGCCGCCGCCGAAATCGAAGAAATTTTAGGTGC
>JALONZ010000437.1 GCA_025454675.1 Anaerolineae bacterium
CGCGGGATGACGATGAGATGGGTATCTTGTTGGGTGCAACGAGCGCCCGCCGAGCGTAGCCCTTGGTCTACCAATGAGACTTCCCCGAAAGATTGTCCACGGCGTAATACGGCGATGATATGCGAGCCAGAACTGGGTTCTTTGCCCACTAAGGCGGGGTCTACTTGAATGCCGACTTCGCCACTGGCGATGACATATAACTCATCACCAGGTGTATTTTCTTCAAAAATAATATCGCTTGCTTGATAATGACGGTCTGTACAAATAGAGGCAATGAGTTCAAGTTGCGTATTTGTCAATTCATCAAAAATGTCTGCTTGCTTGAGGACATTCACGACAGACATTGCTATCTCCTAATCTTCACATAAAATGACACACTGATTATCATTGTAACATATCAAGGCGAACTCGCAACCAGAATTTGAGAATTGTGATAGACAGAGATGACTAATTTTACCCCTGATGAATGGATGTGTGTGTGTATATCGCGCCAAGTGACTGATGGTGAGGTGTTGGCACAAGGCATTAATACGCCGTTGGTGATGGCGGGTTTTATCCTCGCAAAATTAACACATGCGCCAAATGTGCAATTTGCATCTGCCATAGCGCAAGGGATATGTCAAACATGGACACCCCTGAGCATCACTTATAACGAAGATTTTTGGTTGCGTGAATCGTTGATGAATGTGGGGTTTGCGGTTGCAACAGCAGATTTATTGCCAACATATACTCCAAAAGAATTTTTTCGTCCCGCACAGGTGGATAGCATGGGCAATTTTAATAATATTGCGCTTGGCGATTATGCCCATCCCAAACTTCGGCTTCCTGGTGCGGGTGGCATTCCTGATGTCACAACCTACTCCGACCATATTTATCTCTATGTACCACGTCATTCGCGGGTGACATTTGTGAAACAAGTGGATTACATCAGTGGGTTGGGGCATACCGAAAAACGCATACGCGGGGCAGGGGCGCGATATTTGGTGAGTGATTTAGGCGAATTTGATTGGCATAATGGGCAGATGCGCCTGATTCGGCATCATCCTGATGTGAGCATAGATAGGATTATTGCCAAAACGGGGTTTGAGTTGCTCATTGCATCTGATGTTCATCCGATTCCTGCGCCCAATGAGGAAGAAATTCGGCTATTGCGGGAGGTGATAGACCCGTTGAACATCCGCAAATTAGAAACACTCGGCGGAGCAGAACGAAAAGCCCTCCTCCGCCAGATAATTCAACAAGAACGGCGTTAATTGGTCAGTTGCCAATCTTGAATGGTCAAGAAACGGTCAGGTGATGCACCGATGAATCCCAATTGAATCCCTGTCACTTTGGGATTGACGGCATAAGTGAACAAGGGGTGATACAACGGGATAGCAACTGCCTTCTGAATGAATTCACGTTGGAAGGTATGATAAAAAATGGTGCGATTTGTACCATTCACATCACGGCGGGCGCGTTCTAATGCCTCACTGATGGTACGGTCATTCATCCCACCATAATTTTTACCATCAGGATATTGTCCTTCATGCCAAAACGCATACACATCAGGGTCGGCATCGCCTTCTTTAGACAATTCCACCAATACAGTATCAAATTCACCACTATCCAAACGGGCATTATAGGTATCTAAATCAACCGCCTCAACGACTGCATTTACCCGCAAAGCACGCCATTGTGCCGAGATTTCATTGGCTAAGTTAATCCATTCGGGACGATTGAGGGTTAAAATATTAAATGTGAGAATGTCCCCTTCGGTTATGCTCAATTGTTGGGCAACAATGCTTAATTCGGATTGTGCCAAATTGAAATCAATTTTCCACTGGGCGTTAATTTCATCACCATAGGCATATGCCCATGAGATAGGCGGGAGCGGACTATCGGCACGAATGGCTAAATTGAACAACGTTTTTTCGATGATGCTGGTGCGGTCTAAGCCAAGTACGAGGGCTTGTCGGACACGTTCATCACGGAAATAATCCACACTATCGCGTCCCCAATTGAATAATAATGTGCCTAAGACGGCTTCATAGGCGGTGTATGGGGTGATGATAGACGCAAAATTGAGCAAATCGAGGCGTTCTGGGGCGTTGCGCGTGGCATAGGCATCTAGTTCACCCGTCTGCAATCCCCCTAATACACCTGCATAATCATCATATAACCGAAAACGGATGCGCTCTAAGCCATAACCTGTAGCACCTTCTGGGCGCAAGCGATAATTGGGTGCGACACGTAAATCAATGATGCGGATGACCCCACCATCGGCGCGGATGGCTTCCAGTTGATAAGCACCTGTGCCGATGGGCGATAAATTGAAGGGGTGGCTTGCCAGTTGCGCCGCATTCGTCCCGCGCAGGGCGTGTTCGGGCAGAATGCCGATTCGCATGGCTTCGGGGAAGGTGGCGAGGGGTTGCGCGAGGCGGAATCTTAATAGGTGGTCGGTGACTTTTTCCACTTCGACTGTGCGCCAAAATGCACCAAGCGCCTCTGCGCCACTAAAATCGGGCGATTGTAAAATAGACACGGTATAAATCACATCATCGGCATCGAATGGTGTGCCATCTTGCCATAAGACATCTGTCCGTAGCGATACCATGTATTCGAGTCCATCGAATGCCACAACCCATTCTGTCGCCAAACTGGGGATAATTTCGCCATATTGGTTGATTTTGGTCATGCCCTCAAAGATGAGCGAGGTTATATCTGATTCGGCTGGATTGAGGCTGGCATACAACGGATTGAGCCGATTGACTCGCCCGATTAACCCTTCACGATAGGTCGGTATGTCATCTGAGACAGGTCGTGCGATTGGATTGGCATTATTCACGGGTTGGGGTGCATCGGTAGGTATGGATGTCGGTTCACTTTGTACGATTTGGGTTGGTGCAGGTGTATTGGCGGGTGGCGGGGTGGGTGTATTGGAACGGGTGATGATAAAACTGGTTATAAAGAGAATAATCGCAAGGAACAACGCGAGGAGTTGCCAACGGTATTCTTTCATCATGTTTAGCCTTTGGTGGGGGAGGAGTGAATGAATCAGGACGGCATATCATCCGTCCTGATAAAAATAATTTTACGCGGCGACTGAATTGGTGATGACCGACAAAATGCAAATCACCAAGAAGGCAAATGCGATGCCGATGGTGATATTGAACAAGGTCTTTTCGAGTCCGCGGCGGGTGCGGGCGATACCACCGCCTGCATCACCCATCAAACTGCCCAATGCCCCACCTTTGACTTGGAGCAAAATCAGGACGATGAGGACGACAGATAAAATAACTGACGCGATTTGAAATGCGAT
>JALONZ010000438.1 GCA_025454675.1 Anaerolineae bacterium
TCCAATACTTGGAAGGGATTTTCTTTCAGCAGACCTGTTTCGACATATTCCAGCAAGAATTTGCCTTCTGCATCGTCACGGCTGATGCCGAATGTGGTTTGGGTCAGGTCATTCGTCCCGAAGGAGAAGAATTCTGAATATTGAGCCATGCGGTCGGCGATGATGGCGGCGCGTGGCAATTCAATCATCGTCCCAATTTTGTATTCAAACACCACATTATAACGGGTCATGGTTTCGCGGGCGACTTCTTCAATCATCCCGCGCATGAATTTGACTTCATTTTCATGGCTTGTCACGGCGACCATAATTTCGGGGTGAACCGCCATGCCTTCTTGCACCAGTTCGCACGCCGCTTCAAAGATGGCGCGGACTTGCATCCGATTGATGGCGGGGCGCATAATGCCCAAGCGCACACCGCGCAAGCCGAGCATGGGGTTAAATTCGCGCAAGCCTTCTACCGCGACCATCAATTCTTCCACCCGTTGCAATTCTTTCGGGCGGTCATTCATAATCCGCAAGCCCGCGGCACGCATCGCCAATTGTTCATGGTCTGGCATGAATTCATGGAGGGGTGGGTCGAGCAAACGAATAATCACAGGATAGCCATCCATCGCTTTCAGGATGCCATAGAAATCGTCATGTTGGAATTGTTGTAATTTTTCCAGATGCGCCGCTTCTTCTTCGCTGTTTGGCGCAGATAAAATCATGGCTTGCACAATGGGGAGGCGTTCATCTTGGAAGAACATATGCTCAGTACGGCATAACCCAACCCCTTGCGCCCCATAATCACGCGCACGCTTGGCATCTTGTGGGTAATCGGCGTTGGCATAAATGCCCAATTTACGAACATCATCTGCCCATTCAAGCAATTTACGCAGGTAGGTTTCGCGCATGAAATCCGGTTCCACCCGTTTAATTTCACCCACAAACACTTCACCCGTGCCACCATCAATCGAAATCATGTCGCCTTCAGAGACGACCACATCACCCACACGCATCACACGGGCGCGGATGTCAATATCCAACGCATCAGCACCGCAAACACAGGGTACACCGAATTGGCGGGCGACGACTGCGGCGTGGCTGGTTGCACCACCGCGACTGGTCAAAATGCCTTTGGAAGCCAACATCCCATGCACATCATCCGGTTTGGTCTCTGGACGCACCATGATGACGGCTTTTTTGGCTTTGCCCCATTTTTCGGCGAGGTCAGCATCAAATGCGACCATACCCACCGCGGCACCTGGCGATGCGTTCACCCCTTTGGCGATGCGTTTGCCACCTTTTTTGGCTTTATCACGCGCATCATCTTCAAATTGGGGGTGGAGCAGTTGAATGACATGGTTGGGGGTCACGCGACTAATCGCTTCGGCTTTGGTGATGAGTCCTTCATCTGCCATTTCCACGGCGATACGCACGGCGGCGCGGGCTGTCCGTTTGCCGTCACGGGTTTGGAGCATCCACAGACGACCCCGTTCAATTGTGAATTCCACATCTTGCATATCCCGATAGTGCTTTTCTAATTTGGCGGCAATATCGAGGAATTGTTGATACACGGCGGGATTTTCTTTACCCAATTGTGCAATCGGTTCGGTGTTGCGGATGCCCGCGACCACGTCTTCACCTTGCGCGTTCATCAAAAAGTCGCCAAACAAGACACGTTCACCGGTGGATGGGTTGCGGGTGAATGCCACGCCTGTCCCCGATTCACTGCCCATATTGCCGAAAACCATCGTTTGCACGTTGACGGCTGTCCCTAAGTCGTGGGGGATGTTGGCGGCGTTGCGATAATCAATGGCGCGTTTGCCGTTCCAAGACTTGAACACGGCTTCGATTGCCAGTGCGAGTTGTTTATACGAATCTTGTGGGAACTCATCGCCAACTTCTTTGCGATAAATGACTTTGAATTCTGCCACCAATTCTTTCCAATCATCGGCGGTCAGTTCGGTATCGGATTTGACACCGCGTTTTTTCTTCATGTCGGTGAGGGGGTGTTCAAATGCGTCATCGTGAATGTCCATCACCACACTACCAAACATTTGCACCAAACGGCGATACGCATCAAATACAAAGCGTGGGTCGCCCGTGAGTTCTACCATGCGGTTGGCGATGGCATCATTCATGCCCAAATTCAAAACGGTGTCCATCATACCGGGCATCGAGAATTTTGCACCAGAACGTACAGAAACCAACAACGGGTTGGTGGCGCTACCAAATTCTTTTTCGGTTTTAAGTTCAACTTGTTTGAGGGCGCTCACAACTTGTTCCCACATGCCTTCGGGGAATTGTTCGTTGGCATGATAGGCGTTGCAGGCTTCGGTGGTGATGGTCAACCCTGGCGGGACGGGGACATCAGCGCGGGTCATATCGCCCAAGCCTGCACCTTTACCACCGAGTAAGGAACGCACCTTATCCCAGCTACCGACTAACTCTTGAACTTCATCTACTTCACTAAATAAATAAACCCATTTATGGGGATGCCCAGTCTTTTCAGAAGATTTTTGTTTGGGGCTTTTTGTCGCAACCATGTCTAATTTTCTCCACTCTGTTTTGCGAGATTTATCTATTATTTTGCGCCCCTTAGTCCAAATTGAGTAGTGACGTTAGATATGATTAAGGGATGATGAGCTATGACATGTGTCATAGTCTGATGAGCGAAATTGACAATTATTTCAAAAACAACAATACTAAGATTATAACTATTTATAGAGGTTGATGATGGATTTAGATAACATTAAAAAATATTTGGGTAAACCCTACTATGAAGCCCCTAATTGCCTGATTTATTGTGGTGATTGTTTGGGTTTGATGCCCCTAATTCCGCATACCTTGTTCGATTTGATTGTTACTAGCCCACCATATAATATCGGCAAAGCCTATGAGCAACCGATGCCCTTAGCCGATTATGTGGCATGGTCACTAAAGTGGATTCATGAGGTGTATCGTCTCACAAATAATAACGGGGCTTTTTGGCTTAATTTGGGTTATACCCCTCAACATCCCCGTGCAAAAGCATTGCCCCTTCCTTATCTATTGTGGGATAAAAATCCATTTTATTTGATTCAAGAAATTGTTTGGCACTATGGGGCAGGAGTGGCGGGACGCAAATTTTTTTCACCACGCAATGAGAAGTTTTTGTGGTATGTTAAAGATGCAGATGATTATGTTTTTAATTTAGATGCTGTGCGCGACCCAGATGTTAAATATCCCAATCAGAAGAAAAATGGCAAACTTAAAGTGAATCCCAATGGCAAAAATCCCAGCGATGTGTGGCAGATGA
>JALONZ010000439.1 GCA_025454675.1 Anaerolineae bacterium
GATTAATGAGCCTGATTTGAAAATTGCGCGGGTGAGTGCGTCATCGGTTGAAGGCGATATGGCGGTTCTGAATTTTCATTATTTGGTCGGCAAAGATGGGACTGTGACCCACTTTACAGAAGAACATCGTCTCGCTATGTTCACGGAAGACGAATATAAAACGGCATTTCGTGAGGCGGGGTTGGATGTGGTATACGACCCAATAGGGGTGAATAATCGTGGTTTATACATTGGGATGAAAGCATGACAGACCGTTTTTTGATTATCGGCTTGGGCAATATCGGCAAGCAATATGAAAATACCCGTCATAACATGGGATTTTGGGTGGCGGATGAATTGGCACGCCGTCATAACCTGTCATTCGGCAAGGCAGAACGCAAAGCGGTGTGTGCCGATGGTTTGATTGCGGGTAAGCGCGTGTTGATTGCTAAGCCACAAACCTATATGAACCTGAGTGGTGAGGCGGTGCGGGCGTTGGCGGATTTTTATAAAATCGCCAACGCCCAAATCATAGTCGTCCATGATGATATAGATTTGGCACTCGGCACGCTTCGCATCCGCGCCACAGGGAGCGCAGGCGGTCAAAATGGGGTCAAAAGCATCATCCAACATCTTGGCACGCAAGAATTTGCGCGGGTGCGCTGTGGCATTGGACGACCACCGGGTAAATTAGACCCATCGGTGTATGTATTGCAACCCTTTAGCGGGGATGATGCCATCACCGCGGCGATTTTACGTGACCATGCCAGCAACGCCGTTGAAACATGGTTACGTGACGGCTTAGACAAGGCAATGGCACAACATAATGGGACGGTGGGGTGATGAAACTCACAGGGCTAACCGATGTTTTGCGCGGGTCGGATGCGTATCAGGTGTTATTATCCCGTTTGCGTGGGGAACAATCCGCCGTCAGCGCGGGTTTGATTCGCTCGGCGCGTCCCTTTTTATTGGGTGCATTGGCAGAAGATTGGGGCGCACCGATAATCTTCATCACCAGCCGATTGAAATACGCGCACACGGTTGCGGAACAATTGCCCGTGTGGTTAGCATCCGATATGCCCATTGCCCGCTTCGCCGAACCGACTGCCCAATTTTATGAGCGCATCGCGTGGAGTGATACGACCATTCACAGCCGTATCCAAACCCTGACGACCCTGCTGGATGATAATCATCCGCCATCGGTGGTGGTGTCGTCTATGCGGGCGTTCATGCAACGGACACTGCCGACCGTGCAATTTCGCCAAAATTGCCAAATCATCCGCAAGCGTGACCGCCAACCCCTAGATAAATTGCTCCAAACATGGACAAATATGGGTTATGTTCATGCGTCTGTGGTGTTGGCGATGGGGACATTTTCACGGCGCGGTGGTGTGGTGGATATTTTTCCTGTCGGCGCGGATAAGCCTGTGCGGATTGATTTTTTTGATGACGAAATAGATACGATTCGTCCCTTTGACCCCGCCACGCAACGGTCTGATGGCTTTGTGGATAGCGTATTTATCCCGCCCGCGCGTGAAGCCATGCCCCAATATGCGCCTGCGGTGGCGTATCGGTTGGCAGAGTGGTTTCAATCTTTGCCACCCACCAGCGAAGATAATACCAGCGCCAGCCTCGATTATACATTGATGAGCGCGGGCGGTGGGTCTGCCTATTTAGAACATTATTTGCCCTATATTACGCAAAATCCCATTTCACTCCTCGATTATGCGCCGTTGGATGCACTCATCATCATGGATGATATGAATGATATTCAAGCCATTGCCGATGACCTCATCACCCATGCAGAACGCGCTAAAACCGATGGCATCGAAAATTTTCAGGTGTCACCCGACCATCCGCGCCCATATCTGACATGGGATGAAATCACTGAGTCGCTCAATGGGCGCAAGGTGTTGATGTTAGGGCAACAGGGTGATGATTTTAATGATATTTTCGCCCCATCCGATTTATACGGCGGGCAATTGCGCCCCATGTTAAATGCCCTCCGCAAAAAATCCAACGCGGGTGAAAGCATTGCCCTCATCACCGAACAGGCGGGGCGCTTGCGCCAATTGTGGACAGAACAATCACCCACAGGCGCAAATCCCATGCAGAAAGACTTAATATCTCTCTCGCAAATGGGCATAACCTTCATTGAAAATCAATTGAGTGAGGGGTGGGTGATGGGCTTGCCCAAGCGTACCTTCACTTTGCTCACCGATAACGAAATTTTTGGCTGGCATCGTCCTGAACCGAGACGGCGTAAAGCAGAGAAAAAATCACGCCCCCCCGAATCGGATTATGCCGATTGGCGCGAGGGCGAATATGTGGTGCATGTGGATTATGGGGTGGGGCGCTTTTTGGGACTCAAACGGCGCACACTGGATGGTGTGGAGCGCGAATATTTGATGATTCAATATGGCGGGTCGGATACGCTGTATGTGCCGATTCACCAAGCAGACCGCCTGAGCCGATATATTGGCGCGGATGATATTCCGCCTGCGTTGCACAAATTGGGCAAACCCGATTGGGAACGCACCATGAGCAAGGCGCAAAAATCGGTACTCGAAGAGGCACAAGATTTATTGGCGTTGTATGCCACCCGTGAAGCGACAGATGGTCATGCCTTTGCGCCCGATACGCATTGGCAAGCCGAGATGGAAGCCTCGTTCCCATTCATCGAGACCGAAGACCAATTGAAAGCCGTGCGTGAGGTCAAAGCCGATATGGAAGCCACCCGCCCGATGGATAGGCTGATTTGTGGCGATGTGGGGTATGGCAAAACCGAAGTCGCACTCCGCGCCGCCTTCAAAGCGGTGATGGATGGTAAACAGGTGGCGGTACTCGTCCCGACCACCGTCTTGGCACAACAACATCACGACACCTTTTTGCGCCGATTATCGGCATTTCCTGTGCGGATTGAATCGTTATCGCGCTTCAAAACACGTCAACAAGAAAATATCGTCTTGCCACAAATCGCATCGGGTGATGTGGATATTATCGTTGGCACACATCGCATCCTCTCGGATGATGTGACCTTCAAATCGTTGGGGCTGGTCATCATAGACGAAGAACAACGCTTTGGTGTGAAGCATAAAGAACATCTGAAAAAATTGCGGACACAGGTGGATGTGCTGACGCTGACCGCCACCCCGATTCCGCGCACCTTGTATATGAGCCTTGCGGGTGTGCGTGATATGAGCATGATTCAAACCCCGCCAGAAGAACGCTTGCCCATCATCACGCATGTGGGCAGATTCGACCCCAAACTCGTCCGCCAAGCGGTTTTGCGCTGGACAGGTGTTTGTGGTGCATAATCGGGTGCATAGCATTGAACTGCTCCAAGACCAACTGAGCGAAATTGTCCCCGAAGCGCGGATTATCATCGGGCATGGGCAAATGCCAGAACGCCAACTCGAAAGTGTGATGGCGGCATTCTCGCGCTATGAATACGACATCCTCATCGCCACGACCATCATCGAAAGTGGGATAGATTTGCCCAATGCCAATACGCTGATTGTTGACCGCGCCGACCAACTGGGTATGGCGCAACTGTATCAATTGCGTGGACGGGTGGGGCGGGGCGCACAACAAGGTTATGCGTATTTTTTCCATCCGAAAAGTATGACGGAAGAAGCCATCGCACGCCTAAACACCCTCGCAGAACACACCCAATTGGGCGCGGGTTATCAGATTGCCATGCGCGACCTCGAAATACGCGGGGCGGGGGATATTTTATCCACCAAGCAGACGGGGCATGTCAGCGCCATTGGATTGCATTTATACACGCAATTGCTGAATCAAGCCGTGCGCGAATTGAAAGGCTTGCCCAAAGAAAAACGCGCCCCCATCAACACGGCGGGGATTATTTTGGATTTGCCCATTGCGGCTTATTTGCCTGCGGATTGGATACCCGAAATTGCCTTGCGCTTGCAAGTGTATCGGCGGATTGGGGCATTAGCTGAATTGGATGAGGTGTTCGCCATGACGGATGAACTGAAAGACCGTTTTGGTGTATTACCACCTGCTGTTGAGGGGTTATTGTTCCAAATTGAGATGAAAATTTTGGCACAAATGGCGGGCGCGACTGCCATTTTAGGGCGCGAAGGCGAGGCACATATCAAATTGCCATATTTAGGCGAGATTGACCGCAATCGGATGGCGCGGGAATTGGGCGGTGGGGTGAGTGTGTCGCGGGTGGCGGTGGTTATGCCGATGGTGGCGGACACATGGCGCGAAGATTTGCGTGATTTATTAACCCGCCTTGCCGATAGCGGGCGGGGGAGTGGGGTTTGAGGATAATAGAAGGGCAATCGCATAAAACAATTTTCTAACCATAAGGTGCTTATGGATTAAGAACGGGCGGACATACGCGCCAAAAACAGGCGCTAGTACCGCCCCTACACATCAAACAGGCATGATTGTAGGGGCGGATTAGGGCGGAACGCCCGTATATCCGCCCGCCACGAATAAAACGGTTATGTATTTAAGCCCTAATAGCCAAAGAACTTGAAGCCACTCTCATATGATGTACAATAACCACCTATTGATTGAAAATTGGATTCACAAGGATGAAACACGATGGTTGTAGCCGTTGCTTTAGGTGTCATATTTGCAATGATAGTTTATTTTTTTGTGCGGATTCAGTGGCATAAACAAGCCAGAGACTACCTGAATGCCCAACAGTATGAGGATGCGATTCGCCTTTATTCGCGTGTGATTCGGTTTTATCCCCAAGATTCGTTAGCACTGGCTAACCGTGCCAATGCGTATAAACAACAGGGGGATGATGATGCCGCGCTTGCCGATTATAACCAAGCCATTGCCAAAGGTGGGCGGATGAGCGCCATTATTTATGCAACACGCGCCTATTTTTTGATGTATTTGGGTCGACATGAAGAAGCACTCGCCGATTATCAAACGGCGCTCCAAGCCGACCCCATGCAATCTCAATCTCAGTTGGGAATTGCTTTTGCCTATTTATTCCTGAAGCAATATGATAACGCATTGGCGCAAGCCGAATCTGCCGCCCGAAATTTGGAGGCGCAAATTGCCAAAAATGCCGAATTTGGGGCATATATTGTTAACCAATCCGAAAAAATGGATGCCCAATTACAAACGATTTACATCTCAACTTATGCCACTAAAGCCTTAGCGTTGGTTTATTTGGGGCGCGGGGATGAGGCGAAAGCTATTTATGACGATTTGGCGCAAAAATATCCCGATTCGATGGTACTCTATACTGACCGCGCCGAAATTTACTTTTTATTGGGTGAATTTGCCTTAGCGGTTGCCGATTATGAAAAGGCATTGGATTTAGCCACAACGATTGACCATATGCCAACCGCCAATGGTTATGATTTATCACATGTGGCGCAATCAGGCTATGCAGTGGCGTTATTTGCCAATGGGGATGCAGAAAAGGCACAAACCGTATGGCGCGAATTCTTGTCGAAAGTTCCACGTTTGAATTCGCCAGAAAAAGTGAGCAAAGAATTTTTCTGGTCAGAAGCGATGACTGCCCAAGCCGAAAAACTGGTTGCCAGCCTAAATACCTAGTTGTTGCAAGGCGATATGGGCGACATTCCGCACCATCGCATCTGTATCGCCTGCCAAGACCAATTTGAGGGGCGAGATGGCACGCGGGTCGCCCCATTTGCCCAATGCTTCCACTGCGCCCCGCCTAACATTGGCGCTATCATCTTCAAGGCGTTCTAAGACGGGGATGAACGCATCACCATCATGAATTTGTGCCAATGCGCCAATGGCGTTATAACGCACCCATTCACGGGTATCTTTTAAGATTTGGATGAGGGCGGGAGTGGCTTCTAATGCGCCGATTTGCCCCAATGCTTTGGCGGTGCGAATGCGTACCCATTCATCAGGATGTTGGAGGAGGGGCAATAATTTTTCGGTTGCCGATTTATCGCCGATATTGCCCAATGCCGCCGCAACATTGCCACACACAGTTGGGTCGGGGTCATTTAGCCTCTCTATTAATGCTTCTACGGCATTGTTATCGCCAATCCAGCCAAGTGCGGCGGCGGCGTTGCGCCGAATATTATCACGTTCATTGGAGAGGGCTTTTATTAACGCAGGAATGGCACGACTATTGCCCAATTCCCCAAGTGCCTTTGCCGCCCATTCCCCAACACGACTATCCGCATCATATAATATTCCTATCAGGGGGTCTATGGCACGCTCATCGCCAATCTCGCCCAAAATCCATGCGATGAGGCATTTGCAGTTATCCGTACAAACCGATAGTGCCTGTATGAGGTCTGGCACAGCCTCTACCCCCATCTCGATGAGGTCAATGGCGGCAGATTGTTGGGTGTCGGGGTTGGTATCATTCAGTTGTGTAACCAGTGTTTGAATTTTATTTTTCATGATAAGCTTCCTAACCACTTTCTGGGAATAAATCGAGT
>JALONZ010000440.1 GCA_025454675.1 Anaerolineae bacterium
GACGGTCTACCCACACATAAATATCACGGGCGCGTAAATCAGCTTCTAAGCGGTCTACAAAATCGGTATCTTTACGCGAGTAACTGATAAAAACACGCAAACGAAAATCCGTATTTCCTGTTGAGAATTCTTCAGCAGACATTGATTATCCCTAATTTTTTGATATTAAAGTGATAATAATCATTTATAGGCAGATAGATTATTTTGATAATGTAGCCTATTTTTCTAGGATTTGCAACATTTTTGAAAATCTGCCTTAAATGCACGCCTCTTGTAATCCGTTACTTATCCAATCGTGTTAATGCCAGCGCGATTTCCCCCGCGATTTTGGCATTATTCAGCAACAACGCACGATTAGCCACCCGTGATGCGTCTCCCGTCAATTCAGCAATCCGTCTCAGCAGATACGGACTCACCGCCTTACCTGATATGCCTTGTTCATCGGCTTCGGCGGTGGCTTGTTGAATGGCGCGTTCCGCCTCATCGAGGGGCAATTCATGCTCATGTGGGACGGGAACAGTCACCAACATGCCATGTGTCGCGCCGATTTGATGCGAGGCGTGAATGACATCCGCGACTTGTTGCGGGGTATCGAGGCGAATATCAATCGGCAAGCCACTTTCGCGGGTATAAAATGAGGGGAGCGAATCCACACCATAACCGATGACAGGCACACCTTGCGTCTCTAAAACTTCTAATGTGAGGGGTAAATCGAGCAACGATTTTGCGCCCGCACAAATCACCGCCACAGGTGTCCTACCTAATTCGATTAAATCTGCCGATACATCAAATGGGTGTCCACGATGCACGCCACCGATGCCCCCTGTCGCAAAAATTTTGATGCCTGCCATGTGCGCCAAAATCATTGTGCCTGCGACAGTGGTCGCGCCATCGGCTTTTAGCCCCACGACAATCGGCAAATCGCGCCTGCTACATTTGCGGACTTTTTCCGATGGCTGACTGCCTAAATATTCGATACCTTTTTCGCCGATGCCAACCGTCATTTCGCCGTTGAGGATGGCAATCGTGGCGGGGATAGCACCCCCTTCACGCACAGCATTTTCCATCGCAAGGGCAATTTCCACATTTTGCGGATAGGGTAGCCCATGCGCGATGACGGTGGATTCGAGCGCCACTACAGGGCGGTTTTGACTGAGGGCATTTTTCACTTCATTAGAAATGGTTAGCATAGTATCTCCTTAATCTGATTGTGATGAATTATAATAGGCACGATTGTGGAATGATATTGTAGGGATGGTGATGAGCGAAATTCACGGCATTTTTTTTAATACACAAATTTTATTTTCATTCGCGTTGGGTTTATGGGCGGCGGTGAGCGCAGGTCGCGGACAATCCATATCGGGGAATTTTTGGGGCGCGGTTGCGACATTCACCATTTTAGTGGCGGTGACACTGGCGATGGGTATCATCATGACCGCACAAGGGTTACGCCCCAAAGATGGGCGGTTGTTGCTGTATTATTTGTATATGGCGTTCTTGTTGGTGATTATGCCCGGTCTGTTCACCATGTTACGCGGACGTGATGACCGCGCCGCAGGGTTGGCATTTGCATTATTGGCGTGGTTTAATGTGGGTGTGGGGATTAGCATGGTAGACCGAATGATTACAGGTCCGTGGGTGATGCCAATCGAATGAACAATACATCTATTCGTCAGTTTCGCAAGGGCGCAACATGTTGCGCCCTTACAATAACTTATCTACCTCGATTATTGGTTTGCTTGATGATTGTTTTAATAAGCCTCACGGCTTGTGAAGGCGAACCGACCCCATTCCCCGCGCAAATTGTCACGCCAACACCTGACCCCGCCGCCATCGTACAGACCGCTACCGTCACCACACCCGCCACCCCTGCCATTCGGTATGCCATAGACCCATCGTTGGCGAATGTTCCTATCACGCTGATAGGCAATATCCAACGATTGGATTCCCAAACAACGCTCCTCATCACCGATTTGGGTGTGAATTTTGATATTGCCATTCGCTTGGGCGATGCAGATGGCTGGACACGCGCACCGATTCCCCTCACGATTGGGTTAGTCATGCGCCCGTCATTTGAATTTGCGGATGTGATATGGCGTGCCATAGACCCACCCGAATGGGGCATGGTTGGCATCATGCCGTTGCATGATGGTACAACGCCATACGCGGTTTTGCGGGCAGATATGGCGAATTTGGGTAAGCCTGATGGCTTTGTGATTCGGTTGGGGGTGCAATCATTGGTCGGTGAGGAGGCATTACGCGCCCAATTGGGGACATATTTCATCGAAACCCAAGCGATTCCTATCACTAACGAAAATCGCATAGAGGCATTAACAGCATCCACAATGGATATAATGCTTGTTTCATGGTTCACTGATGCCGCAAAAGCTGAATGGGTGAATTTGGTCGGTGATGAAAATGTGTTGCCCCTGTTCACTGCCCCTATTAATTATCTGGTGAATCCGAATTTAACCGTGACCCTATCCGAACAAGGCTTGCCACAGGTGGATAACTAATATGGCTGGAAAAATGCCAACCGAAGTGATTTTCACGCATGATAACGCCGATTTTGATGCGATTGCATCCTTATTGGCGGCGCATAAATTGTATCCGCAAGCCACGCCCGTTTTGCCCAGTCATTTGGCGCGGAATGTGGCGGAATTTATGACCCTGTATAAAAATGGTTTACCCCTCATCGCATGGCGCGAATTTAAGCCTCATAGTCGGGTGGAGCGCATCATTTTGGTGGATACGCAACGCCTGCCTGAAGTGCGTCATATCAAACGCGATACGCCTGTCCTCATCATTGACCATCATCCGTATGAAGGCAGTCAAGGGGCGCATGTGACCTTTACAGGCGAGGAAATTGGCGCGAATGCGACCCTATTAACTGAACAAATCATCGCGCAAGGTGGTATTTCGCTCACATCACTGGAAGCAACGGTGCTATTGTTGGGGATTTATGCTGATACAGGTTCGCTGACCTATAGCAAAACGACTCCGCGTGATATTCGGGCGGCGGCGTGGTTGGTGGAGCAAGGTGGTGTATTGGATACCGTGCGCCGATTCATGTCCATCCCCTTGAATGAAGCGCAACGCAGTTTACTTGACCAATTGACCAGCCACCAAGAAACACGGTATATACAAGGGCATTCGATTGTTGTGTGTACCGCCACGATTCATGATTCGGTAGATAATATCAATCAAGTCACACACCGTCTACGCGATTTATTAGAACCGACTGGTTTAATCGTGTTGGTGAAAATGCC
>JALONZ010000441.1 GCA_025454675.1 Anaerolineae bacterium
GATGCGTTGATAACGCAAACTCGCGCCATCTATGAAGGGTTCTGCCCCTGCCCCATCGCGTGCGATGAAATAGGTGAATTGCCCATCA
This sequence comes from Anaerolineae bacterium, assembly GCA_025454675.1. Taxonomy (GTDB): domain Bacteria; phylum Chloroflexota; class Anaerolineae; order Aggregatilineales; family Phototrophicaceae. The sequence continues at coordinate 89 of JALONZ010000441.1, forward strand.
TAACCGACCGTCCCACCGTCTGCTTTCGGAATGCCTAAGCTATATAATGTGCCGATATGCGGAAATGCCATCACACCCAACGGATGCGCGAGGGCAACGGAGAGGGCAAATAATCCGCTGATAATGGTGCTTATAATGCCAACACGCCATGCGATACGATTAGGAGATTTATTCATCAGTCACCGACTAAACTGTGATATGCGTTTTCAATTCAACGCATATCATTATAAAAAATTCGTGTGATAAAACCAATTCAATTTGACGAATCCCGCCCCATAGACCATAATTTACCCCTGTGAATATAATTGTTTTTATAGGGGTAATAATGCCAAAAGTTCCCAATTATCAGAATGCCGTTATTCCCGAAGCAAAAATTACGGGCTACTTGCTCAATTTAGAGAGTGTGAAAGGCAAAGATAAAGCGCGATTTTTTATGGCATTTGGATTTATAATAGGACAATGGGATGTGATGGCTTTGGCATTAAAACAGCATGTGGCAACACACAATATCACAGGTGAACAAGAAACACCCTATGGGAAACATTATAGTGTTGAGGGGGACATCCAAACGCCTGATGGACGCAATCCATATATTCGTAGTGTTTGGCGGTTAGCAAGTCCCCAAGATATGCCAAGCCTGATTACAGCGTATCCTGTAGATGAAAGGAATAACGATGAGACCATTTGATACAGTGGTTCTGAATGAAGATATGCCAGAATATGGCATTGTTGCAGGTACAGAAGGCGCGATTGTTGAAGATTTAGCCAATGGTGAGGCTTTCATCGTAGAATTTTTTGATTCAGATGGTCATACCATTGATGTTGTAACCGTCTATCCGAATCAAATTACAGTGGTTACGCCTGATTTTTTTGATGGTGAAAAAGTTGCACTCACTCAGGATTTACGCGAGTATCAATTATTGCGAGGACAAGTCGGCACTATCGAAAAAAGATTAGGAGATGGCAATTACACGGTCGCATTCGCAGACCAATCTGGTGTGATTTATGCAAAAGCCAATATTCACGGGACAAAACTTATGCTTTTGCACTGGCAACAAATCCCCTCACACCATAGCGCATAGAAATTTGACGAATCCCACCTCATAGACCATAATTTACCCCTGTGAAAGTATATTTTTTTACAGGAGTGAATTTTTATGTCTGAGCCAACAAATTTATTTGATATGACGGGCAAGGTCGCCATCATCACGGGGTCTACACGCGGAATTGGGCAAGCCATCGCAGAACGTTTTGCCCAAGCAGGCGCGAAGGTGGTCATTTCCAGTCGCAAACAAGATGCGTGCGATGCAACAGCCAAAGAATTGACCGATAAAGGATATGATGCCATCGCCATCGCCGCGCATAATGGGGATAAATCAGCGTTACAAAATTTGGTCGCCAAAACAATTGAGCATTTTGGCACATTGAATATTTTGGTGAATAATGCCGCCACAAACCCACACTTTGGGCAAATGATGGATGCCGAAGATAGCATGTGGCAAAAGACCATCGAAGTGAATATCATGGGCAATTTTTGGCTTACCCAAGCCGCCGTCAAACACATGCGAACCATCGGCGGGGGCAAAATTATCAATGTGGCATCGGTGAATGGCTTGCGACCGGGTGCATTTCAGGGCATTTATAGCATGACCAAAGCCGCCGTCATCAGCATGACCAAAACACTGGCGATGGAATTGGCGGGGGATAACATCCAAGTGAATGCGATTGCGCCAGGGCTGATTAAAACCAAATTCGCACAAGCCATCTGGGATAATGAATCGTTGCATGAAGGCGTGGTGGGGCGCACACCGATGGGGCGCATTGGCGAACCCGATGAAATCGCGGGAGTTGCCATGTACCTCGCATCACCCGCATCCAGTTTTGCGACAGGACAAGTTTTTGTGGTAGATGGTGGCATCACCATACCGTTAATCTGAAAGGCAATCATGCGTTTTACACTCTATACCGATAAATCCGTCTCCGAAGCGACCAAAACACTGGCAGAACGCATCGAAGCCAAACAAAATAGCAAAAATGGTGTGCGTGGTCATATCAACCAAAAAACGCATGAATTTCGGTTGCAAATGAGCGCCAAAGTGTTATTTTTATTCAAACGGACAACCCAAATGAATGGCAAAATCAGCCGTGAGGGAAGCCAAACGATTATCAATGGATTTGTGCCAGATGGCATGAGTCCGTATTGGATGGTCATTGCGGGCGTGGTTTTGGTGGCGGTTTGTGTGGGATTTTTGATATTGGGCGATAACGGGTTAGCTGTGTTGGGATTTGGCGCGGGTGCAGTTGCCTATGTGATGCTCAGGGGGGATTATCGCAATAGTGAGGCGTTATTGGTTGAGGTGGAACGGACGCTAAAAGCATCACCGAATCCGCCGAAGAAGAAATAAATGGGGTGATATGTAGGGACACGATATATCGTGTCCGCCTATCATCCCCAAAAAATATCAAATCCCATGTTTTTTGCGGATATAGCGCAACAATGCCTTCGCGCCGATATTCACCAAATCATAAGTCTCATCATATTTGCCGTTGTAATACGGGTCTGGCACTTCGGGTAAGCTAGTGGTTTTATCCGCATTGGCATAACTGAGAAACAACTTGGCTTCCATCGGCTTATCTTGAATCAGATATTGCCCGCCTGCGACCATTTTCGCCGATTTTGGGCTATAAGCCGTAATACCCGCCAAATTATTGCTATCCATCGCCACAATATAATCGAAATTCATCCAATCTTGCGGGATGAATTGACGCGCCCGTCCATCATAGGGAATTTTATGTTTTTGCAACACGGCACGGGTTTTGGGATGTGCCAATTCGCCCACATGCCAATCGCCTGTGCCTGCCGAATCCAACTTAAATTGCGCGGTCAAACCCGCCTCATCCACCATATGCTGAAAAACCGCTTCCGCCATCGGGGAACGGCAAATATTACCCATGCACACAAATAACACCCGAATCATGAGGTTGCCTCATCAGTTGGTGTCGTGGCAGGTTCTTCGAGTGTGGGTGGTGTATCGGCAACAGGCGTTTCGGTTTCAAATGGCGAAACAGGCTTGCTACCCAACATATTAATTTTGCCTTCAATGAATGCACCCTCTTCTGTGGTGATGGTGGTGGCAGTAATATCACCCCAAACCCGCGCCGAGCGGAGCAACTGAACTTT
>JALONZ010000442.1 GCA_025454675.1 Anaerolineae bacterium
GGTGTATTGCAGGCGCGAATCCACACCCGACAGCGTGAGCGTGCCGTTTTCGCTATCCACAACAGTCCATGAACCCGCTTCGGCGGTCTGGAAATACAATTCGTTGGGGATGAGGTTATCGGTTTGGGCGGTGGTGGCGGATGTGACGATAGCGAGCATGACGAGCAGAAGTGCGATGATGATTTTTTTCATAGATAGAGCATCCTTTTCACATTTTTGAAAGATAAGAGATAATCCCCACCCCCTATAGCCCATTGTATGATTCAAGGGGGATTGTAGGGGCTTGCCATGGCAAGCCCTTACAACCATTTCCTACTTGGTGGGGATATTTTGATATACACAAAATTATACCCTATCTAACGATATAAATAATGCAGGTGTAAAAAAGTTTTTAGGAAATTTAACAATCGGGAGAAAAACATGCAACCGAAATTACCTGCGCTTCATGCGCGACAAGAGGATATACTTGCCCATGATGCGCGGTTTAAGGTGTTGGCATGTGGGCGACGCTTCGGCAAAACCACCTATGCCATATACGAAATCATGCGCGTGCTGGATAGGGGTGGGAATGTGGCGTATTTTGCGCCCACGTATCGCATGGTGAGCGAGGTATGGCGCACACTCAAACGGTTATGCAAGCCACAAACGGCAACACGGAGTGAAGAGGAGCATCGCATCGAATGGCATAACGGCGCGGTGGTGGAATGTTGGTCATTAAAGGCGGCGGATAGTGTGCGTGGGCGCAGTTATGATTTGGTGGTGGTGGATGAGGCGGGGCAATTTGGGGATTTGGAGGAGGCGTGGAACGGCGCAATCCGCCCACTTTTGACCGATAGGGGTGGACGCGCGATTTTTGCATCCACCCCACGCGGACGAAATTTTTTCTATCAGCTTTATCTATTGGGTCAAGACGCGCACAATGCCGAATGGCAATCGTTTCATGCGCCCACCGCCGATAATCCGTTCATCGCACCCAGCGAAATTGAATCTGCAAAATTGACCATGCCCGCGCGGTTATTCGCACAAGAATATTTGGCAGAATTTTTGGCAGATAACAGCGAGGTGTTCCGCAATGTGTTGGGGTGTAGCGTGCTTGCCCCTGCCCTACCATCTGATTTTCCCGCTCATACGCGCTTTGTGGCGGGTGTGGATTGGGGACGCGCCAACGATTTCACCGCGATTTGTGTGATGAACGCCGATACACGCCAAGAGGTGGCGTTGGATAGGTTTCATGGCGTGGGCTGGAGCATCCAACGCGAGCGGATTAAACATTTGGCGGATGAATGGGGTATCCATCACATCCTCGCGGAATCCAACAGCATCGGCGAGCCGAATATTCAGGCGTTGCAGGCGGATGGCTTGCCGATTATCGGTTTCAGCATGACGGCAAAATCCAAATCGCCATTGATAGAAGCATTGGCACTCGCGCTAGAACGGGATGAAATCCGCCTGATTCATGATAGCACCGCGACGGGAGAACTGCTGGCGTATCAGACGGAACGGTTATCCAACGGCGGGTGGCGGTATAATGCGCCGAGCGGGGGACATGATGACACGGTGATTGCGCGGGCATTGGCGTGGCGTGCGGTGCATGAGGGTGGGACGGGGTTGGAAATTTCGGAGAATGTGTTTTTGCGGCGGCGGTGATTATATTTTGTATCGGTGAGGTTGTGTTATAATGAAAATAAGTGAAAGTCATATAGGGCTATTCGATATGTCATTGACACAAGTTTTAGAATTAGTTGAGCAATTATCGGCGGCAGAAATCGCCCAACTCGAACATCATATCCAACAAAAACGCCATCATCAAACCGCAACCCCTGATTTATCGGCATTCACGGGTTTATCCGATGAAACATTATGGGCAATTGTAGATGAGCCGTTTGATGTCACGCAACAGGCACGGTTAGATGATTTGCATGAACAACGTGAAACGCGCAAACTAACCGATGCCGAAGAAGATGAGGTGGATATGCTCATCGGCGCATATGATAGATACATCCTCAGACGGTCAAAAGCGATGGCGACATTGCAAGCGCGGGGTATTGATGTGATGGGTATATTATCGGGGCGCTGATGGGGTACATTCCAAAATCAATCCGACAGCACGTTTTAGAACGGTCACACGGATTATGTGAATATTGCCAAAGCGCCCAAAAGATAATCATCTCGCTTGAGGTAGATCATATTATCCCCATTAGTCTTGACGGAAAAACACAGGTGGATAATTTATGTTCGGCATGTCAGGGATGCAACAAGCATAAAAAAGATTTCACCGAAGGGTTAGACCCACAAACACAGACGATGCACCGCCTATTTAATCCACGTCAAGATGATTGGCATACCCATTTTCAATGGCATACCACGGGAACGATTCTTATCGGATTAACCGCTATCGGGCGTGCGACCATCGAAAGACTCCAGATGAACCGACAAGAGATGATAGACTCGCGTGAGGTTTGGGTTTCATCGGGGTGGCATCCACCCAAATAAATAATCTAAACAGTGATTGCGCGGGCGTTGGCGTGGCGTGCGGTGCATGAGGGCGGGACGGGGCTAGAAATTTCGGAAAATGTGTTTTTGCGGCGGCGGTGAGGGGTGATATACGGGCGTTCCCGATTGTAGGGACACGATTCTTTGTGTCCACAACGGACGGCAAGAATGCCGTCCCTACAACCAAACGGGGCGAGGCAATGCCTCCACATGAAAAAAATACATATCCATTTTATTCATAGTGGGCGGATATATGGGCGTTCCCCCCTAATCCGCCCCTACTGCCCAACCGATTTGTAGGGGCGGTACTAGCGCCTAATTTTGGCGCGTATGTCCGCCCTCATACACAAATAATCAATTATCCATCTATAAGGAGCAACATATCATGGCAGAAATAACAACGCTCACCGCGCTATTCACGGCGGATTTGAGTCAGTTTGAAATTGGAGTCGGCAAAGCCACCGCGCTGATGAACGGGTCGGCGGGGCGCATCAACGCGGATTTGGGCGGAATCGCATCGGCATCGGTGGGCATGAGTAACACAGTGGTCGGGTCTTTGAACGGCATCAGCATCGCACTACAAAAAGTGATGGCGGATGTGATGGCATTGAAAAGTGCGCTGAATAGTTTGGATGCGGGGGCGGTGAAAAACACGGGTAAAGGGGGTGGCGGTGGCAATTCGATTCAGGGCGGGACATTTGTATTCAATGGGGTGCAAGATGTGAACGGGTTATATGATGAATTGGAGCGCGTGAGCCAGCAACGGAGTGCGGGAT
>JALONZ010000443.1 GCA_025454675.1 Anaerolineae bacterium
ATGTTCTCACACGTTTCATCTACCATTCGTGGCGGATATTTACGGTGGACAGCCCAATACATGGAAAAAATGCCCATCCCCACAGCCAGCGAGACCGACCGCGCCCGCCTCATCGCCCTCGTGCAAAAACAATTGGCATATCATCACGAATTGGCAGGGTTAGACATCACCGCCAGCGATAAACGGTTTGAGTTGAATGAGCATATCAGCCAAACGGATGCCCAAATCAATGCGCTGGTGGCGGGGTTGTATGGTGTGGATGAGGCGGATGTGGCGCTGTTGGGATAAAAAATCCGTTATAATAAAAATGGATAAATAGCCTAATGAGGTGATATGATGACGTTTCCAGAAATCCTTGATGCGATAGATAGCCTAACAGATGACCAATTGAGTCAACTCAAACAAAAAATCCAATACCGCGAGGAAGATGCGGATTTATCAAGATTTGAGGGGTTATCGAATGAGGCATTATGGGCAATCGTTCATGAGCCTTTTTATCTCAAAAATCGGTTGGATGAATTAAATAACCTACGCGATATACACCCTTTGACGGATAGAGAAGAAGCCGAAGTGGATGAAATTTTAGCGTTATCTGATAAATATATCCTCAAACGGTCAATGGCAATGGTGACGCTCCAAAAGCGCGGTGTGGATGTGTTGGGTGCTTTGAACAACTCAAATTGAACCGCCAAGCGATTATCAAATCGCGTAAATTATGGGTGTCGGTAGGATGGCATCCACCTCAATTATAATATGCGCTGTTGGGATGATTTCAATGTTGACAGACGGTTAAAAAATGCTACTATAAATGCCAGCATCACGATTGGGGTCGTGGTGGAATCGGCAGACACGATCGCCTTAAAAGCGATTGCCCGAAAGGCGTGTGGGTTCAAGTCCCACCGACCCCAACCTTACCAACACCCTATGGTTTAGTAGGGTGTTTTTGTTTCTCATGCCCGTCACCCCGTAGCCCAACCGTATTCCATCCGCCTATCAGCAGAAATTCATTTTTAGGGTACACTAGATACAAACCACCTGCCATTTGCAACAGGAATGATAAACTTATGCCAGATAACCCTAAAAATCATGATGATGACCTGCCGTTCAATTTACCGATTGAACCGGGGTATGAGAAAAATATTCACAAAGCCGATACAGAAGATGTCCCCATCGTCACCAGCGATATGACCGCGCCCAGACCGCGCCCGTCTGCGGATATGGATGCGGATGAAATCGCCCGCCTTCATGCCAGCGATTTGCCCATCACGCGCGGTTTGCCCGAAGATGAGTCTGTCTTATATAAAAAAGGGGATGATGACCAAGAATTTGCCAATACCGTGCCACGCCCCGCCGTTGTCCCGCACGGTGATGATGATGTGCCGTTTAATTTGCCAATCGAAGAGGCAACCGATGATGTGCCGGTGCAAAATGTGGGCAATTTGTTCGTCACCATGCCCAATAAAGCCTCCACGCCCACATTACCCGGTACCGGTGGCTTAGACCCGAATCCCGATTTTGGCGGACAGACAATTCAATCCAAAACGGTGCAAAATCCACAAAATACCATGCCAAACCCGCGTGTATCAGCGCAGATGACGCAACCCAATCAACGGGTATCTGCGCCCATTCCAAACCCGAATGACCGTCGGTTTATGCCCCCCCAACCACAACCGATGATTCCACCACCACCCGCAGGTGGGCGTGCCATCCCACAAGATAGTCGCTTGCCCTCGCGTGAATCGCGCCGACGCGCCCCGCGTGTGGGCTGTTGGGCGGTGTTCATTGGCTTATTTTTGACATTTTGCGGTGGCTTAAGCATTTTAACCGTTGTGGCGGGCGCATTAGCCTATGCGCGGGTGGGGGATTTGTTAAATGAGCGTCTCGTCAAACTCGATACCTATCGCCAATTTCAAAGCACCTTCATTTATGACCGCAACGGTGAGCCACTCTTCGAGGTATTTGATGAAGGACGGCGGACAACGGTCAAAATTGACCAATTCCCGCAAGATTTAATCCATGCCATCATTTCGATTGAAGATGATTCATTCTACAATAATATTGGTATTGATATTCCATCTACCGCCGTCTCTTTGTTGGGCTATTTAGGCTTGGGGAGCGCCCAAACGGGTGGCAGTAGCATCACACAACAATTGGTGCGAAATGTGTTGTTCGATGCTGAATATCGCGCCGAGCGGAGCGCCCAACGCAAAGCCGAAGAAATTTTCTTGGCGATTGCCCTCACCGGTCGCATGAGCAAAGACCAAATTTTAGAAATGTATCTGAACGAAATTTATTATGGCAACCTCGCCTATGGCGCACAAGCCGCCGCGCAAATCTTTTTTGGCAAAGAGGCAAAAGACCTCACATTGGGCGAAGCGGCGTTATTAGCAGGCTTACCCCAAGCCCCCGCAGATTTAGACCCGCTTAACCCCGATATTGATGTGCAACAACGGGTACAATCGCGCTGGTTGCAGGTATTGACGGAAATGGTGCAAGAGGGTTATATCACCCAAGCCCAAATGGATGAAACAGTCCGTCAGGGGTTATCGTTTGTGACCAGCGATATTGATTTGCGTGCGCCTCATTTTACGGTGTATGCGACCAATGAACTAGAAACACTCATGCAAAGTTTGGGATATAGCCCAGAGGACATCGCTAAAGGTGGGTTGCAAGTCTATACCACAGTGGATGTGCGCCTGAATGATGAAGCCCAAGCCCTTGCCGCCCAACAAGTGGCAAATTTGGCGGGCAATAATGTGAGCAATGCCGCCGTTTTGGTGGTGAATCCGGTCACGGGCGAAATTTTGGCGATGGTCGGCAGTGTGGATTATTATAATGATGCCATAGATGGGCGTGTGAATGTCACCAATCGCATCCGCCAACCCGGTAGTACCATCAAAGCCGTGACGTATGCCGCCGCCTTAGAACGCGGTATGTCGCCGGGTGATGTGATTTGGGATACGCGCGTGGTGATGCCACAACCCGGTCAAGCGCCGTATGAACCCGTCAATTATGACCGCACTTTCCACGGACCCATGACCATGCGCCGTGCATTGGCGAATAGTTATAATATCCCCGCCGTGCAAACCGTGCGGAGTGTGGGGATTGATTATTTCTTAGCATTCTCGGAACGTATGGGCATTCAAACCTTTGGGCGCGATGCCTCGCGGTATGGTCCCGCCATTACACTCGGTGGTGCGGAACTAACGCTGATTGAACTCACCCGCGCCTATACCGTCTTTGCCAATCAAGGCGTATTGGT
>JALONZ010000444.1 GCA_025454675.1 Anaerolineae bacterium
GTTTGCGAATCGAGCATCCCCTCAACAATATTATTCGGGTCGCGTTCACGTTGCGCCCAAAATACCGCGAAAATGCGGTCATGGCTGGTGATAATGGTCTGCATTTCGGCGGATGTGGCGGTATCATCACCGCCTAAACCGCGTGGGAGTTCATAAATGGGTGTGTTCCCTGTGTAATAATAACGGAACACCTCCGCCTGATTGGGCGCGGATAAAATAATGGCATCACCCGCACGTTCTTCCGTTTGAATCAATTGGGCAATGGCGCGGTAATCATCCCGCCGAAAATCGGTGTATAGGGGTGGTATGCTGTTGATATACAAAATGATGATGCTGAATAATGCCATGCCTGCCGCCAATTTGGGGATAAATTCCAAATTACGACCAGTACGGCGCGGTTTGAGCGTCCATAGTTCCCATGCGCCACGTCCCATCCACAAGGCGAATCCGATTTGGGCGGGGAGCAAAAATTTGAGGTTGGCTTCACGATATAACCCCAACACCATGAATACACCCACCGAAACCGCCACCCATCCCACAGGGAGCGCCACTTTCCACCACATACGGCGCGGTTCATTGGGCAATTGGAGCAGGGCAATGAGCAAAAAGAATAAAATGGCGATGCTCAAGCCTGTTCCGAGTGTGATGCCCACCGATAAATACGCCAAAATGGTGGCGATTGCCATTTGTGGCGAGAGGAGTGCATCGGCTTGACCCCACCCGCCCAATTGATTGAGTGCTGTCGGCAATTGGGGTAGGAATAAAACGATGGTCGCCACATTCAGCGCGACGTACACACCGATGAGACGCAATAGGGGCATGGCTGATGTTTTTGCGCGGTAAATGCGTAATCCATCCGCCCCAAACCACAACACCGCCAAAATCCCTTGTGTGAGCATGACGAGGGGGTACGAATAATGGGTGTATAAGCCGATGGTGTTGACGATGGATAAGGCAACCCCACCCCCTAACCCCCTCCCCATTGCATGGAGAGGGGGAATGTCTTGCTCCCTTCCCCCATTTGATGGGGGAAGGGTTGGGGATGGGGGATTTGTGAGGTCAAAAAACCGCACAAACAGCCACATCGCCAACGTGCCCAACATCGCCAACAGCGCATACATCCGTGCTTCTTGGGCATAATAAATGCTGAAAGTGTTTAGGCTGATGAAAATCATGGCTAACACGGCGGGTACAAATCCGAATAACCGTTTGCCTATCGCATAGGTCATGGCTACGGTGATGAGGCTGGCGAATAACGATAAACTCCGCAACCCCGCCTCGCTATCCCCCATAAAGCGCGTCCAGACGGTGATTATCCAATAATACAACGGCGGATGAATATCCCGACTCGCATTTTCGGCGCTATCGGCAAATGTGCGGGTGGTTTGCACATACGTATTGCCCTCATCATGCCAAAGCGACTGCCCGCCGATGTCATGTACGCGCAATAAAAACGCGATGAGCAATATCATCACCAACCCGCCCAAAATACTGATTTGCCCCAGTTTAGCCACGCGCCCGTCCTCGCATTATATCCAATATGACGATGATACTCATCAACACGCCTACGATAGCCACCACGATAATCCCCCATTGGGATGCGAATTGACGGTCAATGACGGTGATGCTATCTATCACAATTGCATCGGTGTTACGAATCTGAATAGATGCGCGTTCATTATCGGTTTTAAGCGCAATTATCACTGTTTGCCAATCATCTGATGACGCATTTTCGCGGATGCAATCGTTATCGGCGCAAATTGTGATGCTATCCCCGCGCCAGCGCACCCATAATTCACCATCACCGTTATATGGATGGGCATAAAATGAGATGCCATTGGTGCGGATGGCATCGCCAAATTCTGCCGATTCATCCGCAATCGTAATTGTGTCAGGCGTATATTCCAGCGCCCAATGGCTATCAGCTTGATGCACACCTGCGTATAACGTGGGCGCTTCGGTCAGGATATAATCTTTGAGCGATTCATACACGGGCAGGGTCGTATAATACGGATGCTCATCGCTGAAATCGGGTTCTGCCATGCGGAAATAATACTGTGGGGTGTTCGCCCAAGCCGTATCGGGACGGGTGAAATACCAATAATTAATCACGCCAAGCCAATGCCATTCTTCTTTTGCCCGTTGATAATATTGGACGATGTAATCGGCGGCTTGCTGGCGTGTGACTTGACCAAATTGGTCACGGATGCCGATGATATTCGGATTTTCTTCAACCGTCGGGACAAAATTCCATGCCGCTTCGCTAATCCAAATCGGTTTATGGGCATCACCATAATTGACCATCATATCGCGGATGTAAATATGCCGTCCGATGTTGGTGGTGGTGGGGCGCATACGGCGGTCGGTGGGTCCGCTGAATAATCCGTATCCCTGCACCGATAAAATATCGAAACAATCCCCTACGCCCGCCTCATACATGCGTTGCAGATACACAAAATCATTCAAATCGCGCCCTGTGAGCGATACCGTTGGCGCGAGTGCGGCGCTAATCACCTGAATTTCGGGGTCAACCGCTTTGAGCGCGGTGTATGTTCGACACAGCATGTCGGTATATGCTTCTGGATTCACATCGCGCGGACCCCATTCAGGGAAGATGTTCGGTTCATTCCAAATTTGATAATGATGGATGCGCCCCTTGTAATGCTCCGCGACAGCCACCGCAAAGTTGACAAAATCTTGAATATCATCTGGCGGACCCAAATCATCACTTTCGGGATTGCTCCGTGACCATGCAGGCGAGGTATCTAACCGCGCTTGGATGCGAATCCCATATTTTTCGGTCATCGCCACGATAGTGTCATATTTATCCCACGCCGAAACGGTGTCGGGTGTGCCATCGCCATTGCGGTCATGACGCGAATCGGTGAATTGACCGCGCCCGTCAATTTCAATGTCGTGCCACGAAAATTGTTGCCGAATCCACACGATGCCCGCATCGCTGATGCTTTGCAGTTGTGCCTCGACTTTGCGCGGGTCGGCTTCGAGCGCCAAGAAGGTGTTGATGCCATACGGTGGCACGCCGATATTATCCATCGGGGTCATGGGGGCGGTGTTTGGTTGGGGGCGCAAACTGCTCCCTGCCCATTCGATGACTCCGCGCACTTGCGAAATGGGTTCTTCTTCGCCCGTCACAGACCATGCGAATTGCCACGCCAAACCCTTGTTGGCGAGGTCAAACCCCAAGCCAACGGCTAAACCGATGATTAGAATGATGAATACAAATAATTTTCTCATGCGGG
>JALONZ010000445.1 GCA_025454675.1 Anaerolineae bacterium
CAGTTTGGGCGGATATAGCCTCATTTGGCGGTATATTGACCGCGCCGCCACCCCCACCACACCCCCCCCAGCCACCCCAATGATGACGGCTTATGATAATGTGGCACTCGACACCAATGCGTTTTATACCCTTCAGGGATATGTGGGGCAAAAAATTGAGGTGCAAGTGCTTGGGCAATCAGCAGGCTTTGACCCTGTGGTCGCGCTGATTTCACCCACTGGCGAAACACTCATCGAAGCTGATGATAGCAACGGCACACTCAACCCGACCTTCACCTTCACCATCCCCGCCGATGGGGTGTATCGGTTGCGTGTGAACGGCTACTTATCCGCAGGTGATTTTGTGGTAGTTGTGCGCGAATTATTTTAAATCCCCAACCGATAGCCCAAAGCGCCTAACACTGCCGTCAAAAATCCGTATCCAATTTCCTGAAAGCCAATAATCGGCGCACGGCGCGGTTTGCGATAATCCGACAAACCAATCACCGCCCGCGCCAATAAAATCAACATCGCCACCACGCCTAAATAAGGCATGGTACGCGGAATCGCAAACCCGATGACCATCAGCACCGCCACACCATGTACACCCCACACCATCCTCCGCTGAATCGGATTGCCTTTTTCTAAGCGCAACCGCGCCCGCACATATAAAATAGATGGGATGATGCGCCCCAATAAAAATAACCATAAAATGAGTGCGGGTGTCATTGACCATCCGCCCAAAATGGCAATCATAGGGGCAATTGCGCCGAGTGCAATCGCGCCACAAATTTCGGGGGGTAATTTTCGACTTTGATTTTTCGCGTCATACCACAATTGAATCAGGGCGAAGGGGAGTGCAATCAGCAAGGGGAATAAAAATGTTTTATCGGCTACGGTGATGATGAGCAGGATGAACGGAATCAAACCCAATGCGCCATAACCGATGGCGAATTTTTCTGCCAAAATCGTGCGCGGGGGACGATTACCCTTCAAATGGTCTTTAATCACAATTTTGAGCGGTTGGTGAATGAGGAACATGCCAAACGCGCTGAATGCGAGTAATAACCCTGCGCCAGAAAAAGCTGTGAGTAACCCCAGTAATATCGGTTCAATCAAAAAGCCCCAACCGCCATGCTCGGCGGGGAGCGCAACGGAGCGAATCACTTTGCGTTGGTTGGGATTGGCTTTAGGTGTGGTCATAAATTGTCTCTTCTATCCCCCATACTATTATATCGCCAGTTGTTTACTTATTATCTTTTTTCAGTGCATTTTGCACATCCCTGTTTGCAATCCTGCCAAAATATGAGACAATTCCCCCTATAAAATGAACCTAATTAGGCGGATATGCTTATTGTGTCCGCGTATCCAAATAGAACCCAAAAGTGTTTTTATAGAGGATTTATTATCATTTTGGAGTTTTCATATTATGTCACAACCAATTACATCGTCCTCTGTATTCGTGGTGAGTGGTGGCGCGAGGGGCATCACCGCTTATTGTGTAGAGGTCATGGCAGAGTATTATCAATGCAAATTTATTTTGATGGGGCGCTCCGAATTGCACCCCGACCCCGATTGGGCGCAATCTGCACCCGATGAAGCCAGCCTCAAAACCGCCGCCATGAATACCCTCAAAGCGCGGGGCGAAAAACCTACCCCCACTGCCGTCCAAAATATGACCCGCGAGGTGCTTGCCAGTCGTGAAATCCGCGAGACACTCGCCCGCATCACGCAAAAAGGCGGTCATGCTGAATATCTGAGTGCCGACATCACCAACGCCAACGCCGTCAAAGCGGGGATTCAAACCGCATCGCAAAAATTGGGGCGCGTGACAGGGATTATTCACGGCGCGGGCAATTTGGCGGATAAATTGATTGAGAATAAAACGCAAAAAGATTTTGAAACCGTGTATTCGGCAAAGGTGGACGGGCTGAAAAATCTGCTTGAAGCCGTATCTCCCAACGATTTGCAACATTTGGTGTTGTTTTCATCGGTGGCGGGATTTTTTGGCAACGTGGGGCAAACCGATTATTCCATCGCCAACGAAATTTTGAATAAGACGGCTTATTTGTATCAAAAACGCTATCCACACCTGAAAATTGTGAGTATCAACTGGGGACCGTGGGATGCGGGCATGGTCACGCCCCAACTCAAAGCCTATTTCGCCGAAAATAATATTCAGGTCATCCCACTGGATACAGGCGCGGCGATGCTCATTCATGAATTGGAAAATCAGGTGGGGGATAATGCCGTGCAAGTCGTGGTGGGCAGTGGCATCGCCTTCCCTGCGATTCTGCCTTCGGATGACCTGAAAACGCATCGCCTGCATCGTGTGTTGCGCCTCGAAGATAGCCCATTCCTACAAGACCATGTGGTGGGCGGAAGTGCCGTTTTGCCGATGGTCTCTGCGATGAGTTGGATGTCGAGTGCGGCGGAAGGACTTTACACTGGTTACAAATTTTATGCCTTTGAAGCGTATAAAGTGCTAAAAGGGGTTGTATTTGATGAAAATGTGCCACCCCGTTTTGTCTTGGAATTGAAAGATGTAGAAAAATCGGCTGACCAAATTATGGTAGATGCCATGATTAGCAGTACCACATCCGGCGGAAAACCGCGTTTTCATTATAGTACGCGCCTGATTTTGCGGAAAAAATTGCCCCCAATGCCCACTTTTTCGCCAGATTTGAATCCGCGCGATAATATTGCGGGTCAAAAATATTATGACGATTACACCCTGTTTCATGGTTTCGCGTTTAAGGGTGTTGACCGTGTGTTGAATATCCAACGTGAAAGCATGATTGTCGAATGTACCCTGCCCAATGTCCCCGCCAGTTATCAGGGACAATTCCCCGTCCAAGCCTTCAATTATTACAGCGTGGATATTGGCTTGCAAAGCATGGGGATTTATGTCAAACACTTTTTTGGCGCGGGCAGTTTGCCATTACGCGCTGGCGCAGGCGAGCATTATGGTGATGTGCGCTGGGGCGAAAAATTTTATGTGACATTGGATATTGTTGCATCCACCGAGACCAAATTGGTCGCCGCCATCCGTTTGCATGATGCACAAGGACGGGTCTATAGGACCGTGCGCGATGCTGAAGTGACCATCAGAAATACCCTAGACCCCTTATTCAGACAAAATCGCCTGCCGAAGCCATTGGCATGAGAGGTACTATGGAAAAAATTGCGATTATTGGGATGGCGTGTTTATTCCCTGGTGCCAATACCCCACAAGCCTTTTGGGATGTGTTGCACAATCATCGGCGCAATATTCACAC
>JALONZ010000446.1 GCA_025454675.1 Anaerolineae bacterium
CATCAACAGTGCGGAGGATCACAGCTGCCCTACAGCTTCACTGAGCCACACCCACTTCTCAGCCATTGTTCAGATACTTTTGACAGCAACATTCACTGCAACATTCTGGAAGTGCACAGGGCGTTGTTTACCCACACCATGTCTTGAATCTGTCAGCCAGCTCCACTGCGTGTGGTCACTTGCTTGGCAGCCCCCCGTCCTTGTCGGCAAATAGGAACCATCCCCACCCGTTGCCCCTCAAAACAGCATCACTGCTGGTAATACGCGATTGTACTTCTGAAACCAGCGCATTTCCGTCCAATTGAGTGATAACGTCACCGGTCATTTTATCAATCATGACCAAATAGGGTGTTTGCCAAATATTTGCCATGATGAAATTTTCACCTGCGGGACATTCTAATTCGTTTAGGCGGATGATTGGGGCATCATTCATCCGCACGGCAATTGCATTCACGATTTCAAATGTTTGCGGGTCGCGGATGGTGATAAAATCTGACCCATCGCTCATATATAAAAATTCACCGTCATAACATAATCCCCAACCTTCACCATCATAGGTGTATGTACCGATTTGTTCAAATGTGTCTATATCATAGATAAAGGCGGTATTTTCGCGCCATGTGATTTGAATGAGACGGTCATCTACCAATGCTAACCCCTCTGCGAAATATTCGGGTGATAAATTGACTTGGCGCAATACTTCACCTGTCTCTGGATTCACTTCGCGCAAAGATGATTGCCCATATAAGCCGGTACTCTCATAAAATAAACCGTTGTGATAGACCAACCCTTGTGTAAAGGCATTTGGGTCATGGGGTGCTGTGCTGATAATTGCTATTTGTGCGTTAGCCGATGCGGAATCTTCGGGATATTCGATAGTCACACCTGTAAATTGTGATTCCGCGAAGGCTGTTTGGGCGGTTGCATCCCCTTTGAGTTTATTCAATAAGAATGTGGTCACAAAGTGATTGAGCAGGTCGTGCGCCCGTTGCATATCCCAGACATCATCAGAACAACTATCAAAAAAG
The DNA here is from genome assembly GCA_025454675.1 of Anaerolineae bacterium. GTDB lineage: Bacteria > Chloroflexota > Anaerolineae > Aggregatilineales > Phototrophicaceae. The sequence goes on from JALONZ010000446.1 coordinate 1,029, forward strand.
CCGAATTGAATGGCTTGATTGGTGCATATATCGACAAATATGAAATGGTCGGCGTTATCAAATTCGATAAATGTGGTGGTTGTCGGTGGGAGCATTGCCTGATAACCCCGTGCATCGCGCTCAATTGGGGTTGTGCCATCTGAATTCCCTGCGATGATGAGGGTCGCGGGATAGCTGGTGTTTGGGTCAATACTGACAATTGGGGCGTTCCATGGGGCGAGTGTTACCACAGCCTGAATACGCGGGTCGGATAGGCTATCCCATGCGCCATCGGGTGGGGTGGTATATCCCCAAATTTCCGCGATTTGTGCCTCAGAATCACCGATAAAACAGGCATTATAGAGTAATTCTGGCGTTTCAGTGGTACGGGTGCAAATTTCGTTTAGTTTATCAAAATTCAATTGTGCGCCAGCGACCATAAATGAGGTATATCCACCGAATGAATGCCCCATAACGGCGAGGGTATTCATATCCAGCAAGCCCGCAAAATCACCTTCTACATTGAGCAAGTCCGCAAAATCAATTACACGCATCACATCTTGCGGACGGTAGGCAAAATTGAGGGGTAAATCGGCAATGAATTGGTCTTCATTCAGTAAATCTAAAATCGTATTGGTTGGGTGGTCGGGGGCAATCACGATGAAGCCATAACTGGCGAGGTGTTCGGTGAGGAATGAACTCTGAAACCGATAACCACTACTGCCATGTGAGAAAAAGATGACAGGGTAGGGCGCACCATCAGCAAGGGGTAGTGCATCGCGTAAGGCACGTCCATTTTCATAACGCAATAACCCAGAACGGTAATCGGTTTGTTGGGGCAAATTATCGGGATTTTGGGCGGGATACCACATTGTCAGTGTTAATGGGCGTGTTTCATCCTCAATAATTAAATCGCGCGTGCCGACTGCATATTCCCCACGCAAGGCATAGGTGGGTGCATCGGGGCGCTGTGCGGATAGGGATATACTACTGATGGATAAAAAGAGGCTAATCAACAAAAAACGGGTAAAAAAGCGCATAAAAGGGTCTCCTAACGGATTTGTTCTGGGATAATAACGGTGGCAGAATCGCCGACTAATCGCTTAAAACGTTGGGCATCTATCAGGGTTGCGCCTTCTGATGGATAGCCCCAATTGCTGGGGATGACCCAACGTGGGCGCATGGTATGAACGACTTCTGCCGCTTCTTCAACGGTGAGAGTGCCATCGCCATCAATGGGTAAAATGGCAATATCAGGATGAATGCGACTCATTTCGGGAATCGTTTGGGTATCCCCTGCATAATAAATATCATAAAAATTGAGTGAAATCACAAATCCTAATCCGCCCGCATCTAGTGCATGTTTGGGATGATTGGGCGAATAGGCTGGCACGGCTTTGATGCTGGCTTTGCTTATACTGATGCTATTCCAATGGCGCAAAATGGTTGTTTCTGGTAATTGGTTCGCAATCATGGTATTTCCGATGATTTTAGTGTCTGCACCACGCAATTTTTCAATATCGGGAATTGAAAAATGTTGGTGATGTTCATGTCCAATCAAGATGGCATCAGGATGAAAAACTTTGCGTGTGATGCGCCACGGATTGATGTAAATGAGCGGGTCACTTTGAATGACAAAACTGCCATGCCCAAGCCATTGAATGTTGTCTATCATAAGTCAATTCGTTTCTGTTTCGATATATAGCGCCTAATTTAACGTAGATTTGATGTGAGAACAATAGAGAAGATGCTGATTAACAGGTGTGGTTTTTGCATAAGTTCGCTATAATTAGAGTATTCACCGTGTCATTCAGCTAGGAGTTTTGATGATGGCAAACGCGACTAAATTTTTAATGCTTTTGGGCATTATAGCCCTTATCTTAACAGGCTGTTTGCAAGAAACAGATGATGCCAATAATAGTATTGTGTTAGCATCACCATCGCCAACACTTGGTTCATCTGTGCCATCGTCTGAAGATATTGTTTCTAATCCGGTTGTGGCGCAATCGGTGACGGGAAATCAAGACGCGCAATCTGTCCCCAATAATGAAATTTCTGCGTTTAATGGTGTATCCGCACCTCAAGATTCTGTACAGCAACAAGCCGCACCAACAGTTGCCATTGAACAAATCCCCCAACAAAGCCAAATTGATGGGGGGGTGACTCCAACGTTAGACCCGCTTTATGCGCGTGCGACTCAGATTATTTTAGAGCCGACATTTACAGCCGCGGCGCTTACACAAGC
>JALONZ010000447.1 GCA_025454675.1 Anaerolineae bacterium
CTGAAGCGGTTTCGTTTTATACAGATTGCGAATACCCCGCCCTATCCCAAATCCAGACCAATATCAAAGGTGCTGATATAACCTGTCACCATCACAGGGTCTTTTTCCTCATCCGCATCATCCTCACCCACCAGTTCAAATTCCCCTTCGGTTAATTCCAGTGTGAGTACGCCCTCGCTCCTGCGGAAAATGCCATCTTCATTATTTTGGGTATAATCTGCGCCCTTACCGATATACGGTGGGTTGGCGAATACCGTGTCGGTGAGGGATTCGGGAAAGAACAGTTGCGATACAAATTCATAACCGCGCTGATTTTGCGGGTCGGTGCGAATTTTGAAGTGGATATGCACCGCCCGCCCCGGATACCAACCCGGATAAATGGTGATAAATTCGGCAATCCCGTTTTCATCCGTCACCTGATAACCACGCAACCACAATTCATCCGATTCGGTTTGGTTGGTCACGCCCGAATACACGCCTTCCGAATCGCAATGCCAAATATCCACCTGTGCGCCTTCCAATGGCACACACGCCCCATTTTGAATATCCGACACACGGAAAATCAGCTTGAGTGGCATCCCCTCTTTAATCACACCATTGCGCGGGTCAATCCGAACATCCACCCGATTGAGCAGGGTATCTACAAAGAAGGGTCCCTCGCTCAATTCGGGTTTGACGACACAGGCAGGGAGCGGGGTGCTGGTCGGGGACGGCGTTGGGGTTTGTCCTTGCGCCCATCCAAGTGCCGTCCCGCCCAGTGCGAATGCCAACCCGCCCCCACCGATTAGGGTTAATAATTCGCGCCGTGTGAGGACACGCCCAACTGGTTTATCATCATCGTGAATATCCATAACTTACTCCTCCATATAGCCCATTTTTAGATAAATGATAATGGGGTTTAATTGGTGGCAGATGAATGAAGGATATGGAATATGATGGGTGTTTTGTGGCTGACATACGACCCTAAAGGGTCTAGTACAGCCACTACACTGCCGAAACAGGCTGATTAACGTAAGTTATGGATAACGAAAAATCTCTTGAAAACATCCCCCATCCCCAACCCTTCCCCCATAAAATAGGGGAAGGGAGCAAGAATTCCCCCTCTCCATGAAATGGGGAGGGGGTTAGGGGGTGGGGATAAATGCAAATAGACTGATGTTAATTATAAGGGCGGACTCGCAAAGCGTATGTCCGCATGAAATAATTAAGGCAGTGGCACGCCCCACACGCGGATTGTGCCATCTTCGCCATACGAGAGAATCGCACGACCATCCGCACGCCATTCGGCACGCACCCAATCGGTATGCCCGCGCAATGTAGCGACCAATTCACCCGTTTGGGAATCCCATAACAAGATGAATTGCCCAGATTCGACCATCACCAATCGCCCATCAGGGCTAAATTGAGGCGCTAATAAGCCATTGCCCGCCAATTCAACCTCATAAGCTGTATCTATATCACGAATGATGAGGGAGTCATCATCTTGGGTGGCATGATACCACATCAACCGTCCGTCTGGGGTAGATAGAAGTGAAAGCGCGTTGGGGATGCCCGCCAAGGGGAACTCATCCACTTGTTGCCACGCCTCATCTGGGTTGCCCGACCACGCGCTAAAATCATAAATTTTGACGCGCACATCATAATAATCATCTTCCAAAAGGAACGCAAAACTCACGATGATGCGGTCATCATCGGCATCATACGCAAAACTGCTCACATCCCAATCTGATGAGAGGGTCTGAATGAGTTCACCCGTATTCACATCATACACCACCAAATCACCCTCTAGGATAAGCGTCAGCCACTGGCGGTTGGGATAATACTGCACATTATAAAAATAACCCGTCAGCGTTATATCGCGGATAAGATCGCCTGTTTGGGCATCCAACACACCGATTTTATCTTGGCGCTTGTTTATAATCATCACTTGGTCGTCCATAAAAAATGGGGATGGGGCTTGATGATAATTTTCACTGCCAAGCACAAAACGGATATACTCATCATGCGCGGGCTGATACGATTTGAGCGCATCCACCGCCACCATGTTCACTGCATAATTTTGTGTGTACACGATAGATTGCAAGTCGGGGGTAAAGAGTGCGTCATTGAACCACAGATTAAATTTTTCGGCATGAGCCAATTCACCCGATTCAATATCCCACCATTGCACGGCTGGCATATTATATTTATTGAACGATGCCAATGTGCGCCCGTCAGGGCTATACGCCACCCCACCCACAGTATCATCTAGGCGATATTGCTGAACGGGTTGCATGGTCGCCACCTCATAAATAGTGATGGTATCATTGGCATCTGACATCGCAATAAATTGACCATTGGGGCTAAATTCGACATCATAATTATAAATCCGTTCGCTGGCTACTTCATGAAGCAAGTCGCCTGTTTGGGTGTCATATACCCGGATTGCGCTTCCGCCCATGACCAATAATTGACCATCGGGGCTATAATCCAGCGCGGACATTTGTCCATCAAAGGTATGAATCAGCTCATGTGTATTCACATTGCGGATGCGGACGGTGTCATCGGTGAATGAATCGCCATTATCCGAAAAATGCGCGGTGGCGATAAATTGACCATCAGGGCTAAAATCCAATGCGAGTGCGCCTAAAATTCTGTGGTTGAATAATGTATTGATGATTTCGCCCGTTTGGGCATCCCAGATATGCAAATTATCATCGGCGCTACTGGTGGCAATGGTAAATCCGTCAGGGCTATAGGCGACATCCATAATTTGCGCGGTGTGCGCGGTCAGGTGATGCACCACCGCACCCGATTGCACATCCCATACAATCAGCGCGTTATCACCCGATTCTGGAAATTCACCCCCCGTCCCCGCGGCGATGAACCGACTATCGGGGCTAAACGCGATATCAGAAACGAAGCCACGTTGGTTTATATCTGAAAGCAAATATGGGCTAAGGGCTTGGTTATGAACATCATAAATCCAAACACCGATGCTTGTGCCGACTGCCAATAAATTGCCATCTGGCGAATAGGCAATATCGCGGGGGATACCACGCCCAATCATCGCCAGTTGCGTCACTTGCCCCGCGTTTTCTGGGGTGATGATGGGGTTGGCATCGGATAAGACGGGCGCTTGGGCATAACTGAGGGTGGATATGCAAAGACTCATCAATAGGAGTGCGAACAAGCGTAGTTGTTTCATGAGACCTTTCCTTTTATAGTGTTATCGTGATTAACTTATCATGATTGAGCAGGCACGCCCCA
>JALONZ010000448.1 GCA_025454675.1 Anaerolineae bacterium
CTTTGCATCCGATGTGATATAAATCCAGATTGATGACGGCTTATCACTCGCATCAAATAAATCTAATGGTTGTTGGCGGGTTGGTGGCAAATCGAAATGCCGAATCTCCATAGCAACCAATTCAGATTTTATTAAAAATGGGTTACGTAAACTATCCGAATGTAACCATCCCCCAAAATTCTCCCATAGTGCCGATATAACCCGAAGCAAGGTGGTTTTACCAGACCCATTCGGTCCGATTAGCAATACCGAATCGAGAGGGCGTTGCAGGTCATCATCAAACAGCGTAATATCTAAATTCTCAAAATTGCGAAAATTGCGTATGATGATACGATGAATATACATAAGGGGCGCTCCTAAATGAATAGATGTTATCAATTATAGCATAATTTAGGGGCAATTGAGGCACATCCCCCCACCCCACACATTAGGCGGGGGGATAGAAGTGGTTGCAAATTATGATTGTGGCACGCCCCACACGCGGATTGTGCCATCAGACCCCACGCTAATCAGTTGACTATCATCCGGCATAAACACCAACCCCACCACGCGCATGGTATGACCGACCAACGTGGCTAATACAGCACCATCGGCATTCGTGAGCGCAATATCGCCATTTTCCAGCGCAGTCGCTATCACATCGCCCTCAAATGTGGTGGCAACCGCATCGGCGCGTTCCATCACGCCTTGCTCAATACCCATCAGTTCCCATGTGGCAACATCCCACACCCACACCCCATCATCAAACGCGCCCACACGCAATTGATTCTCATCAGCCGAATAGCTCATGGTGTGGAACGGGGGCAAAAATGTCCCGTCAAAGGTGAGCAGGGTTTCATCCGTCTCCAAATCCCACACGCGGACAGGATTTTCATAACTATTGAGCATGATTAAACGCCCATCGGGGTGTTGTGTAAATTCGCTGACGGGTGGCACTTGCCATGTCTCGATCACATCGCCTGTAGCCACATCCCAACTGCAAACGGTATTATCCATCGCAATCGTGAACAGCGTGCGACCATCTTCATTATAGACAATATCATATGGCACTTGGGTATGCCCCTCTAACGTTTGGAGCAATTCGCCTGTGGCAGAATCGAATATCCGCACCATGCCGTCATAACTGCTGGATGCCACCAAATTCCCGTCTGGGTTGTATTTGACACACAACACACTCTCGGTATTTTCGGTGATGGTCATCAACAAGTCGCCTGTGCGGGCATCCCACAATTTGACCGTATCATCAAACGATGCGGTGGCGATTTGTGTGCCATTCGCATTATATGCCACATCATAAATTGGGCGCTTATGCCCCGTCAATTTATGCTCCACCGACCCCATTTCGACATTTAACACATAAACAGTATCCCCCGCAGTAACCAGTAATTGGCTATCTAATGGGCTAAAACGCACATGACGCACCGCGCGGGGATGGATTGGAATCTCATATAGGGGTGTCCATGTGGTTGCATCCCAAATTTCGACCATGCCCAACACACCGCCCGTTGCGACTTTTGTCCCTGCATGGTTATAACTCACCGAATACAGCGCATTTTCGCCAACCCGTCTGGGTAGGTTTTCGGGCGTGGTCATATCATACACCCACAACCCCAATGAACCCGCAAAGACAACTGTGCGTCCATCAGGTGAAAAGGTGAATTCATTCAAATACCCCTCCCCCACTTGCCCAATCTGCCTAATGACCTCCGCATTATCAATTGTAATCGCGGTGGGTGTTTGGGCATAAAGCACCGTACAGGATAGCAACATAGTGATTAACAAATAGAGTTTTTTCATAGCTCATCTCCTCTGTGATGTCATCCCCCATCCAAGAAGATTTGCCTCTATTACCATTAAAGCACAACTTTGTGAAATACTTCACGGATTGGATATGTCCGTTATAACGACTGGTTTTTTGACCCCGCTATATGGATAATAAATGCTTTTATATCCATTTTCAGGGAAATACATGAATTTTTCACCCGACTATGTTATTGGCTCAATACGACTCACGTTCAAATGGATATTTTTCGGCTCGATGGTGGGCATTTTGGCAGGGAGTGCCTCAGCATTGTTCCTTATAACACTCGATTGGGCGACATCGGCACGGCTCGCCAATGACTGGCTATTGTTTTTGCTCCCCCTAGCGGGTTTGGGGGTGGGGTGGATGTATCATCGCTACGGCGGACGCGCCAAAGGGGGCAACGCGCTGGTGATTGATGAGGTTCATCTCAATCAAGACCGCATCCCGTTGCGGATGACCCCGTTTGTTTTGGCGGGGACGCTCATCACCCACCTATTCGGCGGGTCGGCGGGACGCGAAGGCACGGCAATACAGATGGGCGCAAGTTTAGCCGATACAGCGCGGCGTGTGTTCGGGTTGACGGGGAATGACCGCCGTTTGATGTTGCTGGCGGGCATCAGTGGCGGGTTTAGCAGTGTATTCGGCACGCCGATTGCGGGATTCATCTTCGGAATGGAGGTGGATACGGTGGGGCGTGTACGCTATGAAGGCATCATCCCCTGCCTAACATCGGCATTGGTGGGCGATTGGGTCACACGCGCATGGGGCGCAACCCATTCGCATTACCCACTCGCGTCCATCATCCCATCCACACCCGACATCATGCTGAAAATGGCGCTGGCAGGGGTTATTTTCGGATTGACCAGTCGGTTATTCGTCTTAGGGATAAAAACAGTCAAGCAAGTTTTATCACGCATCAGCTACCCACCCTTCCGCCCATTCATCGGCGGGGTGCTGGTCATTGGCATGACACTCATCATCGGCACAACCGATTATTCGGGTCTTAGCCTGCCCCTGATTCAAAATAGTGTGCGCGGTGAGGGTGTGGTGATGTTCGCGTTTTTATTCAAATTAATCATGACGGTCATCACACTCGGTAGCGGATTTTTGGGCGGAGAAGTCACGCCGTTATTCGTCATCGGCAGTACGCTGGGGTATAGCTTGGGGCTGATGGTGGGATTAGACCCTGCGGTGGTGGCGATGGTGGGATTTGTGGCGGTATTCGCCGCCTCGAGTAATACACCGATTGCCTGCATTTTTATGGGGATTGAATTATTCGGCGGGAATATCGCGTTGGTGACGGTGGTCGGGTGTATGGTGGCGTATTTAATCAGTGGGCATGAAGGCATTTATCATACCCAACGGATTGAAACGCGCAAAATAAGATTAAGTGAGTGATAAATCATCTAAAACTAGAACTTGTATTTCATTAACTCGCAT
>JALONZ010000449.1 GCA_025454675.1 Anaerolineae bacterium
ACTTCCTTTATCATGTCACCAAACCCGCGCTTTGGTAGCTTATTTATTAAAAGTAGCAGGTTTTCAAATTAAGGTGAATCAGTGGCTTAATCATGTCAATCAATATTTTTCACAAGCGGATAAATCATATTCACCAAGATATTTAATAGTGGCAAGCAAACCTAAGTGAAAAGACATTGTTTGCCTGTTGATTAGTGTATAGGCGGATTAGGATGTAAAATCCTACCCGCCTTCATTACGGTTAGGTGCGTAATACCATCCCCGCCACAAAAATCATCCCGCCGATGAGCAAAAATGCGACTGGAATCCCAATACCCGCGTAAATCGGTGACATCACACTGATGAACAAACTGGTGAACATATTGATGAGCGATAAGGTGGTGGCGCGACTTTGGTCGGGGATGAGCGCGTTTTGATAAGCCGATAGCAACGGCGCACGCATATCATTAGTCGCGTACATCCACACAATCACGAACCAAACCCAATTTCCTGCCGAAAATGCCAAGAGCCACCACGAAAAACTCGGTAACAAGATGAATATCATCAGCGCCCACTGTTTGCCGATTCGCTTTTCAATTCTCACGACACCCCGTTGGGTGAATGCCGCCAACAAACTGCCAAGCGATAACGCCAATGCAATCCATTCGGGTGAGATGTGATTTTGGGTCATGGTTGGCGCGGCAAATGTCGTTACCAATAACCCGTTAAAGGGTGTGGTGAAAATAATCAGCGCCATCAGCCGTTGTAATACGCGGTTTTGGCGGATATTGCCAAACCCATCCCGAAAAATTTTGAGGGCATTTTGATGATTGGCTTGCCATGCGGATTTGGGTTCTTGGACGGTGAGGCATATCACCACGCCCATCGCCAATATCAACACGGTGCATCCGATGGCGATATTAAATTGATTCCCCGCCAAATCGCCCAAAATCCACGCGCCAATCAAGGGTGATATAAAAAATGCGATTTGACCAATGCTCCCATACCGCCCCATTGCGCGTTTCATCGCCGTTTCGCGGTCATCTTGGGGCAGGCTGTCATAAATCAGGGCTTCAGTCGCGCCTGATGCGAAGGCGAAGCCTGTCCCAGTGAGCAATGCCACCACCAGATAGGCGGGGTAACTTTGGCTGAATAAAAAGAGTAATTCCGCACACATCATCAACAAAACGGATGCAGTGAGCGACCACTTGCGCCCGATGCGGTCTGCGAGGATACCTGTTGGCACTTCCATCAGGAACATGGATGCGATAACAACCGATTCTATCGCGCTGATTTGAAAGAGGGATAACCCGCGACTTTGTAACAAAAGCGCGTAGGCATGGATATAAACATGAAAACGGGTGCAAAAATAGACGAGATTAATCTTGAATAGATTCTGCGACATGGCAAAACTCCACCGTGAATTTTCAAAATGAATAGGGCAAACATCCAAGCGTGTTGGATTGTTGATGCTATATGAGATAGCCCAATTAATTTTTTATTTCACAGTGTTTTTCCAGCCATAAGCCGCTCCGCACTCAATTGACATGCCCATTATATCAAAACCCTGTCACAAAAGCGCACCCTCATTCGTCAATATTGGCAAATGGTCAAAAACAGAGGAGAGATAACCATGCAATACACCAATACACTCATCATTGGGGCGGGATTTTCGGGGTTGGTCGCGCTTAATTTATTGGCAGATGCAGATCATGATGTGGTTTTATTAGAAAAATCGGCGCACTTGGGGGGACGCGCACAAGGGCATGTGGTTGGTGATTTTCTCGCCAACATCGGACCCCGCGCCATTTATCGGGGTGGGGTGGCATTTCGGTTATTGAATGAATTGGATTGCTTGCCAACGGGTGGCATCGCCAAAGGCGGGTCATATGGGGTTTTGGGGGATGTGGTGGATGTTTTGCCAGCCGACCCACTCACACTCATCAAAACACGCTTATTAGATATGGCGGATAAAATCGAATTGGCGCAAAAAATCGGCATCGCAAAAAATACCGCGCCTGAATCGGTGATGGATGTCGCGCTCGCCGATTGGATTGATAGCACCTTTCGCCGTCCGCATGTGCGCTTGCTGATGCGTTTATTGGCACGCCTCAATACCTATTCGGGACATGCGGGTAATAGTGCGGGTGCGTTTTTGCGCCAATTTCAGATGGCACTGGATAAAGGGGTGTTATATGCGGATGGCGGATGGCAAGCACTCGCAGAAAAATTAGCATCCCGCGCCCGTAGCAATGGCGGAAAAATCCATACAGGGGTGCATGTATTGGGTGTTGAACGCCAAGCAGAGGGGTTTATAATCCATAGTGATGATGGTGGATGGACGGCGAATCAGGTGATAATGGCAATCCCGCCCAAAACGGCGTATGACCTGACCGGTGATGACACACTGCGCCGTTGGTCACAATCTGTTGAACCTGTTGAGATTGCCTGTTTGGATGTGGCACTCACCGCATTACCACATCCGAAGCGATTGCTCGCATTTGGGATGGAGAAACCATATTATCTCTCGACTCATTCGGCATTTGCTGATTTTGGCACAAAAAACGGTGTTTTGGTGCATGTGGCGCATTATGAGCCGACTAATGCACAGGCGGATAAATTGGCATTGGAGGGGTTTTTGGATACAGTACAACCCAATTGGCGAAAAAATCGCATCACGAGTAAATTTATGCCAAAAATGCGTGTTGCCCAAGCCCGTCCCTATCCATCTGAACGGATTACCGCGCATATCCCGACCTTAGACGGGGCGTATGTGGCGGGGGATTGGGTGGGGCGTGATGCAATTTTGTTGGATGCGTGTTTTTCCAGCGCAGAATCTGCCGTTGGCGATATTTTAGAGAATGTTGTGCGACTTCAACCTCACCCCTAAATTATCTTTCGTAGTGGCATGATAATGCAGGTTGCTAAATAAAGATGGTGTTTGACCTCACCCCTAAATCCCCTCTCCCAAACGGAGAGGGGACTTAAAACCACTCAAAATTGAGGTTTTCCCCCTTCTCCAACGTGGAGAAGGGGCAGGGGATGAGGTTAAAAATATAATGAACACAATGAGATAAATCATGACCGACCAAACTGACCAAACAGCCCAATTTATGAATGAACGCGGACGATTATTCAGCATTGCTTATCGCATGACGGGGAGCGCGATGGATGCCGAAGATATTGTGCAAGAGGTGTTCATCAAGTGGCAACTGGTGGGCGAGGGGGTGCAATCTCCCTCTGCTTATCTGACCACCATGACCAC
>JALONZ010000450.1 GCA_025454675.1 Anaerolineae bacterium
GCCTTTTTGCGCGGGGAATGGTGGGCGCACACGCGGTTGCCCCATTTTACCCTCAAGGCTTTCCAGCAAGGCACTTTCTTCACCGCAGATATATGCGCCAGCGCCCAAATGGGTATATACATTGCAATTCCAACCACTACCCAAAATATTTTCCCCAACGAAGCCCGCTTTACGCGCATCTTCAATGTGTTTATCCAGCGCATGGGCAATATCCCAAAATTCACCGCGCAGATAAATATAAACGGCGGTGGCTTGAATTGCCCACGCGGCAATGACCGCGCCTTCAATCAATTGATGGGGATTATTTTCCAAAATTTGGCGGTCTTTGAATTCACCACCACATATTTAACGGGTTCAGACTGGGGGATGAAACTCCATTTTACGCCAGTCGGGAAGCCTGCCCCACCCCGCCCGCGCAGGTTGGATGCTTTCACTTCGGTGATGACATCGGCGGGTTTCATGCTGATGGCTTTTTTCAATGCGTCATATCCATTGTGTTTGACATACACATCCAACTTATGGATATTCGGCACATCTTTTTCTCGATAGATAATATTTAACGACATCTACTCATCTCCAATTACTTCTTCACACCCTTATTGGCGTAGTCTTCGGCTTCCTTGCGCCATTGGTCAAGCAAAACTTTCATTTTCTCCATATCCAAATTTTCATGGAAATGGAAATTGCATTGGAGCATGGGCGCTTTATCACACGCCGCCAAACACATCACATGCTCAACGGTGAACAAGCCATCTTCGGTCGTGCCACCTTCTTCAATTCCCAAATGGTCAAGCAGTTCATGATGAAATTCATCTGCACCGCGCAACGCACACGGCAGATCCACACAAACTTGCAACCAATATTTACCTTTGGGTTTTTCTGAATACATGGTATAGAAGCCCGCGATAGATTTCACTTGTGTGGGGTCTATTCCACAAATTTCGGCAACCTCGCGGATGCCTTCTGGGGAGACATAACCATATTCTTCTTGTGCAATATACAACAAGGGCATCACCGCAGACCGTGTATCGGGATATTTCTTCAGGTGATGTTCGACTTGTTTACCATGTTTTTCTAAAAGTGTGTTCGCCATGATTTTTTCTCCGATTTAGCGGTCACAATCGCCCAAAACGATGTCCACACTGCCGATAATCGCCACGAGGTCGGCAATCATGTGACCTTCTGCCATGACGGGAATCGCTTGAATGTGCATAAATGAAGGGGTCTTAAAATGGACGCGGCGCGGTTTATTGCCACCTGTACCATGTAAATAACAACCAATTTCACCGCGTGGGCTTTCGATGCTCACATACACCTCTTTATCGGGTGCGGCAAAGCCTTCTGTCCATAACTTAAAGTGATGGATGACCGCCTCCATGCTTTGACCCAATTCGGTGCGCGGTGGCGGGACAAATTTGCGGTTATCCGAGCGGAATCCGCCTTGTGCCGTGTCTAATTTTTTGATGGCTTGATGCAAAATCCGCATACTTTGGCGAATTTCTTGAATCCGCACCATATAACGGTCGAACACATCCCCATGTTCGCCCAACGGCACATCAAATTGATAGGTTTCATAACCGCTATAAGGCATGGCTTTGCGAATATCCCAGTTCACACCACTGGCGCGGAGCGATGCCCCACTCACACCCCATGCCAACGCGACATCGGGTTCAATGATGCCAACGCCTTGTGTGCGGTCAACCCAAATGGGATTCCCCGTGAGCAGGCGTTCATAATCATCCAAGCGACCGGGCATAATTTCCAAGAACTGATTCAATGCGGGCAAAAATTCGGGGCGTAAATCGCGCCAAACCCCACCCGGACGGAAATATGATCCCATCATGCGTTGACCCGAAAGCATCTCGAACATATCCAAAATCAGTTCGCGCTCACGGAAGGCATAGAGGAACACACTCATCGCGCCCATATCAATGGCGTGCGTACCAAGCCAAACCAAATGGCTGGCAATGCGCGACAGTTCCAAGCAAATCACACGGATGACTTGGGCGCGTTCTGGCACATCCAATTCCACCAATTTTTCAATCGCCATGCAAAACACCATGTTATTCGACATGGGCGATAGATAATCCATGCGGTCAGTCAATGTGACCGCTTTTTCGTATGATTTGGATTCGATGTTCTTTTCAATGCCTGTGTGGAGATACCCCACATCGGGCAAGCAAGAGACAATTTCTTCACCATCAAGTTCCAGCAACAACCGCAACACACCATGCGTACTGGGGTGATGCGGACCCATATTCAATAACATGGTTTCGCCTGTCATGGCGCGTTCAGACACAAGCCCGCGCAATTCATCAAGGCTACCCTGCCATTGAGTCATATCCAGTTCAAATTGTTTTGGTGCATCAGCGACCATATTTTTTCCCTATTAACTCAGTGCTTCCAAAATACATCATCTGGTGTAGGGGCTTGCCATACGGTAGGGGCTTGCCATGGCAAGCCCCTACTAGGCATGGTAATCATGCCCTACTCTTTCGCAAACGGCTTGTGCTTCAAAATTTCTTCGATATTGAATGAGAATTGAATGGTTTCATACCCAAGTGGGTAATCGCGCCGATGTGGATGACCATCCCAATCGGTTGGCATGAGGATGCGTTTCATATTCGGATGACCAGAGAAAATAATGCCCATCATATCGAAGGCTTCGCGTTCCAACCAATTGGCGGCGGGGAATATGTCGGTGATGGTTGGGACGGTGGGATTTTCTTCTGGCAAAAATACTTTTACGCGCAAACGGCGGTTATACAACATCGAATAGATATGATAACTCACACCAAACCGTCCTAAACGGTCTTCGTATGAACCTTCTTCATCCCAATAATCCACTGCGGAAATATCGGAGAGATAATTGTAAATCAGACCATGTGTATCACGCAGAAAACGCACGACTGCGGGCAATTGTGCGGGGTCTACAATGATGGTCGTTTCATCACGAAAATAATCCACTTCTTTCACAGCGAGCGAGAACTTCGCTTTCACTGCTTCTACGGGGTCTGTGGCTGGCGCAATGCTCATGTGGGTCTCCTTTAGGATGGTTGCCGAATCGAGAGCGCCCAATCCGAAATGCGCTCACCGCGAATTTTTTCTTGGAGGGTCAATATGCCGTGCATCAGTTGTTCGGGACGTGGTGGGCATCCTGCCACATACACATCCACAGGGATAATTTCATCTACCCCCTGCACGACAGCATAATTGTTATATACCCCGCCGCATGAGGCACAATCACCCATCGAAATCACCCATTTGGGGTCTGCCATTTGGTCATACAGTTGGCGAACAACCGGTGCCATTTTGCGCGTCACACGTCCCGCGACAATCATTAAGTCGGCTTGGCGTGGGCTGGCACGATTGAGTTCCATCCCAAACCGCGCAAGGTCATAATGGCTGGCTTGGGTACTCATATATTCAATCGCGCAACAGGCCGCGCAACAGGCTAAACCAAACAACAGGGGCCAAGTCGCGCCTGTCCGCGCCCAATTCACCGCTTGTTCCAATGTGGTTGTCACCACACCCAAATTACCGAGTTTTTGTGTTACTCCCATTCCAACGCACCTTTCTTCCACTCATAAACTAAGCCTATGGTCAATACAAAGAAGAACACACCCATCACGAGCAAGCCATAAAATCCCAAATCACGGAAAATGACTGCCCATGGCAAGAAAAAGATGACTTCAATATCAAATAAGATGAATAACACGCCGATGAGGTAAAATTTGACGGGCAAACGGCGCACGGCGGGACCGATGGGTTTCATCCCGCTTTCATAGGGGGCTGTTTTGCGCGTGGTGGGCATGTGAGGACCAAACACCCACGAAATATTGAGGATGATGAGCGTCAAGATGACAGCAATGATGAGAAGTGCCGCAATTGGGGCAAATTGTTCAATAGCCATAAGTCAATATCCCTTTTAGTTTGTTCTTTTTTGAACAATCACT
>JALONZ010000451.1 GCA_025454675.1 Anaerolineae bacterium
CGGTTAAAGGAGTTTTTATCATGTCTGATATAGTCCCACATTTGCAAATTGATGGCGGTCGCATTCGTAAAGATTGGCATGAAGGTGAGTGGTATTACAGTTTGATTGATATTATCATTCTATTGTTGGATACCGATAAAAAGGGCGCACAAAATTATTATCATGTACTGAAAGGACGGCTCAAAAAAGAGGGTAACGAAACCCTGCTCAATCTAAAAAAATTAAAATTGTTGGCAGATGATGATAAATTACGGCTTACTGATGTGGTAAATACTGAAGAAGCCTTGCGACTGATTCAATCTATACCATCACCTAAAGCCGAGCCACTCAAAGCATGGTTGGCAAAAGTTGGTGCAGAACGCTTAGATGAGACACAAGACCCTGAATTGGGGCTATTCCGTTCTTTTGACCGTGCCATTGAGGAATATCGCAGTGTGGGCAAGCCTGATACATGGATTACGGTACGCATTGAAGGAATTGTCACGCGCAAGCGATTTGTTGAAGCCCTTAAAAATGCCGTGATTGATGCTTTGCCTACCATGTATGCCCAAACCACCGATAAACTATATAAAGGGCTATGGAATCGTACTACTGCTCAATTACGTAGTGAACTCGAAATCACCCCAAAAGAAAACCCGCGCGACCATTTCGGCAAATATGCTCTCATTTACACCCGCTTGGCAGAAGAATTAGCCAGTGAACGGCTGAATGAATCCGAAACGGTTACACTCACGATTGCCATGAACATCGTTTGGGAAGTGGCGCGTCTGTTTTATAAGCAAGCCAAAGAATTAAGTGAAGCGGTTGGATACGATTTAGTCACTGAGAAGCCACTTTTACCGAAAAAGAAACGTGATAATCATTAGGCTGATTGATAAGTAGATTGCAATTCAAACTCTTACAATTTGTAAGAGTTTGACAATGAATATTGTTATAAATGTGTGTTTTTTAATTTAATAATATATTCACTAATCCCCCAGCGCAAAGGCAACCGCCACATTCGCATGAAGCACGGTTGTATCAAACGTGGGGATGGGGCTATGTTCGGGGTGAATGAGCATCCCAATTTCCGTGCATCCCAAAATGACGGCTTGTGCGCCTTGCCCTGCCAGCGATTCAATTTGGCGGATATACGCCTCGCGCGATTCATCCCGAATCACCCCATGCACCAATTCATCAAATATCACCCGATTCACCATCTGTCGCCCATCCGCATCGGGCAATAACACCGTTAATCCATATTTATCCGTCAACCGTCCGCTATAAAACGGCTCATCCATCGTGAAGCGTGTGCCAAGTAACCCGACATGGGTATAACCAGAGGCACGAATCGCGTTTGCAGTGGCATCAGCAATATGCAGAAAGGGAATCGGGACGGCGTTTTGAATGGCATCTGCCACTTTGTGCATGGTGTTGGTGCATAAAACAACACAACCTGCGCCACCCTGATATAAATGGCGTGCCGATTGTGCGAGAAGGTCGGCGGCATCATCCCAACGCCCACTTTTTTGCATGGCTTCAATATCGGCAAAATTCACCGAGTGCATGATACAATCCGCGCTATTAAATCCGCCGAGTTTTGCGCGTACCTCTTCATTGATGAGTTTGTAATACAGGAGTGATGATTCCCAACTCATGCCACCAATTAAGCCGATGCGTTTCATGATTTTCACCTTTTGTTATGTCATATCACACGATGATTATATCATCCCAAAAACTATCAGTTGAATGGGCTTCTGTTTATGCCTTATAATCATGGGCATAATGTGACCATTTTGGATAGAGAGAAAAATGTCTGGACAACCGAAAAATCCCGCACCCGTAGACCCGAATTTATACACCGAAGAATATTTCCTTCATGCCTGTGAAGGCTATGATGAATTCGTCCAAACGGAGGGCGAACATCTTTCTCGGCGCTTATCTGCCGCGTTTGCGTTGGCAGAAGTGCGGGCAGGCATGACCATTTTGGATGTGGGGTGTGGTCGCGGTGAAATATTGAAACATTGTGCCAAATTGGGCGCGGATGCGTTTGGTGTAGATTATGCGCCTGTGGCGGTACAAATGTCGCAACAAGTTTTGGGTAGCCTGACCGATGCCGATGGCAAAACGGGTATCGGCTTGGCAGATGCCAAAAAATTGCCCTTCCCCGATAAAGCATTTGACCGTGTGTTGATGTTTGATGTAGTCGAACATCTTCACCCGTGGGAATTGCACCAAGCCTTATTAGAGGTGCGCCGTGTATTAAAAGATGATGGCATGTTCATCGTCCACACCGCGCCAAACATCTGGTATGACCGTTATGCGTATCCGGTCGTGCGCCGTATCCGCCAATTGATGGGTCAGGGGGAAAATTATCCTAAAGACCCGCGCCAATTTTTGGTGGAACATAATGAGCATGTGCATGTGAATGAACAATCGTTGTGGAGTATGGGACGCACCCTCAAACAAGCAGGCTTCAAAAGCAAAGTGTGGTTAGATAGCCCGCCACAAAATCGGAGCGAAAACCCACTATTCGCCCTATTCCGCAAATTATTGTTTGATGTCGCGCCGATGCGTTGGTTTTTTGAACGCGAAGTGTTCGCAGTCGCATCTAAAATTCCGTCCAATCAGTGATAATGAGTGTATGAGTTATGTCGTATCGTGATAAACGCCCTGTAGATGAATTAACAATCGAAGAATTGGAGCGCGTGCTGACCATCCGCAAGCGCGAAGCCCGTGAAAGACAAATGGCGCGGATGAAAAAAACGGGGCGTGTGCTATCCACCGATGCACCGCCGCCTCCGTTGCCATCAGATGAAAAAAATATTTCGGATATTATCAATCAACAACTCGAAGCCTTATCCACAGGCAATCCAACCCCAGCACCTGCGCCGATGCCTGTTCAATCACCGCCCGTCATCAAAACCAACACCCCACGTTTTGATGATGACGAAAAAGCGATTAATGACATCGCGCTATTGCGCCAGCGTCAACAAGAGGCGCGAGACCGCGCATGGCGACGCTTTGTGAATATGGGGCTATTAATGGTGGAAATTGCCGCCGTATTCGGCTTAATTTTTATGGGTGTGGCATTGCTCCAATCCATCCAAGAATTGGAAGCAGAGACGGCAAATGTGCAACAAGAAGCCAATGCAACACGCTCCGCCATGATTCCCACACTCGAACCGACCGCCGTCATTCGCCTCAAATTGAATGATGTGGTGTTACCGGGTGGGCATATCATCACCGAATCGGGT
>JALONZ010000452.1 GCA_025454675.1 Anaerolineae bacterium
CGCTGATTTCGATTTATTTTTTCCGCAGAATATCGAAGAAATATGAAGAATTTCAAGATAAAGAGGCGGCACTTTCCACCACACTACAAGAAAATCTGAGCGGTGTGCGCGTGGTAAAAGCCTTTGCCCGTCAGGAGTATGAAGAAAACAAATTTGAAAAAACGAATGTCGCCCGTTATACCAGTGGCAAGCAACTGCTCCGTTTACACGCCATGTATTGGCCCCTCACGGATATTATCGTTGGAGCGCAACTCATCGTTGGGTTGACGGTTGCCGCCATTTTAGCCAGTGATGGCGTGTTGACGGTGGGCGATTATGTGTCGTATGCGGGCATGATTGGGGCATTGATTAACCCCATGCGCCAATTGGGACGCTTGGTGGTTGCTATCTCGCAAGGGTTGGTTTCATATGACCGCCTATCGGAAATTATCCGCGAAGACCGCGAAGATTTGGGCGAAAATGTCGCTTCCCCTGTCACCGAAATTAAGGGTGAAGTGGTGTTTGAAGATATGACCTTTGAATACAATAAAGGCGAGCCTGTCCTGCATCATATCAATTTTGCATGTAAACCGGGTGAAACGATTGCGCTATTGGGGTCTACAGGGTCGGGTAAGACCAGCCTTGTCACCTTACTCGGACGGTTTTATGAATACACCAGTGGTCGCATTTTGTTGGATGGCATTGACCTCAAACAATATCCCAAGAGCTTTTTACGCAAAAATATTGGTGTGGTGCAACAAGAAGCCTTCTTATTCTCGCGTACCATCCGTGAAAATATCACACTCGGCGTAGACCGTGAGGTGAGTGATGACGAAGTGATTGCGGTGGCAAAAGCGGCGGCGATTCACGATTCGATTATGACCTTCCCCGAA
This sequence comes from Anaerolineae bacterium, assembly GCA_025454675.1. Lineage (GTDB taxonomy): Bacteria > Chloroflexota > Anaerolineae > Aggregatilineales > Phototrophicaceae. The sequence goes on from JALONZ010000452.1 coordinate 873, forward strand.
GGCTATAAAACATTGGTCGGTGAACGTGGTGTGACCCTATCGGGTGGGCAAAAGCAACGGGTGGCATTGGCGCGGATTTTGCTCAAAAATCCCAGTTTGCTCATCTTAGATGATGCCACATCTGCCGTAGATAGCGAGACCGAAGCGCATATCCGCAATGCCTTGCGCGGGATGAATAATAAACGCACGACCTTTATCATCGCTCATCGCATTACCACTGTCATGCACGCCGATAAAATTTTGGTGATGGATAAGGGGCGGATTGTTCAAGTGGGTACACATGAAGAATTGGTCAATCAACCGGGTATTTATCAGCGCACATACGATATGCAAGCCCGCATTGAAGATGAACTGGAAAAGGAATTAGCCAATGTCTAATGAAGGACAATTTGAAGAACAGGAATTTACGACCAAAATTAATCGCGGGACAGTGATTCGCATTTTGGCGCAAGTCAAACCGTATTGGCGCTGGGTGTTGGGCTTTATGGTCTCGATTAGCATCGTGTCCATCATCGAAGCCTCATTCAACATCCTCAGTATGCAAATTATTGATGAGGGCATTATCAATGGCAACCGCGAGGCGCTCATCGCGTTATTCGTCCAATATGGCTTGCGGATGTTCGTCTTGGCAGTGCTGGTATATATTTTCATCATCCTGTGTGGTCAATTGGGTGAACGGGTGCAATATGACATGCGGAAAAAGATGTTCCGCCACATGCAAACCCTGTCATTCTCCTATTTTGACCGCACCCCTGTGGGTTGGTTGATGTCGCGTGTGACCTCCGATTCATCGCGCATTTCTGACCTTGTGACATGGGGCATGTTGGATGTGACATGGGCGATTGTCAATATTACCACCGCCATGTTATTCATGCTCACCATTAACTGGCAACTGACGCTGGTCGTGATGGCTGTGTTGCCCGTGTTGTTGCGAATTGCGATGTGGTTTCAGGTGCGGATTTTGGTGCAGTTCCGTGATTCGCGCAAGATGAACTCCAAAATCACAGGCGCATTGAACGAAAATATCACCGGTGTGCGCGTGGTGAAAGCGGTGCGCCGTGAAGAGAAAAATCTGCAAGAATTTAATGAATTGACAGGTGGCATGTATCGCTCGGCATTCAAAGCGGCGTGGCTTTCGGCATTATTCCTGCCTGCGGTGCAAATGATTAGCGCCGTAGCCGTGATTTCGGTCATCTGGATTGGTGGGTTGCAAGTGCCAACTGGCATGAGCATCGGCGCGATTCAGGCATTTGTGGCGTATATCGTGTTTATGATGTGGCCCGTGCAAGATATGGCGCGGGTGTATGCCCAAATGCAACAAGCCATCGCATCGGCGGAACGGGTATTCGCGCTTTTGGATACACCTGCTGATATTGTGGATAGACCACATGCCAAAGACCCAGGCACATTACGCGGTGAAATCAAATTCGAGAACGTCGAATTTTACTATGAAGCCGATAAACCCGTGTTGAAAGAGTTTAACCTGACCGTCCGCGCAGGCGAAACCATCGCGCTGGTGGGTCCCACAGGTCACGGTAAAAGCACGATTGTTAATTTGTTGTGTCGGTTTTATGAACCGCGTGGCGGGCGCATCTTGATTAATGGTCAAGATTATTTGGATATGCCCCTTCATTCCATTCATTCACGCATCGGCATGGTGTTACAGACACCGCATTTGTTCAGTGGGACAATCCGCGAAAATATTCGCTATGGACGTTTGACCGCAACGGATGAGGAAATTGAAACATCGGCAAAATTGGCAGGCGCACATGATTTCATCATCACACTGGAAAAAGGCTATGATGAACAAGTGGGTGAGGGCGGTGTGTTGCTGTCTGTAGGGCAAAAACAATTGCTCAGTTTGGCGCGGGCAATCCTCGCCGACCCTGAACTATTCATTATGGATGAAGCGACCAGTTCCGTAGATACACTGACCGAAGCCCTCATCCAACAAGGGATGGATACCATCATGGAAGGGCGCACGAGTTTTGTGATTGCCCATCGTCTGAGTACCATCCGCAAAGCTGACCGCATTTTGGTCATCGAAAACGGTAAAATTGCCGAGATGGGTTCACATGCGGAATTGATTCGCCAAAAAGGTCATTATTATGACTTGTATACCAACCAATTCAAACAAGAATTGGAAGCCAAGTATACACAAGCCATCGAAACAGGCGAATATGAAGTGGTGGTGATTGCCGAAGAGGAAAAACAAGCCACTGGGGATTAGAGAAATTTGGGTTAAAAATGGTGGGGTATTTTTGTAGGGGCTTGCCATGGCAAGCCCCATGCGTAGCAACTTAAGAAAACAACCTCACCCCTAAATCCCCTCTCCCAAACGGAGAGGGGACTTAAACCCACC
>JALONZ010000015.1 GCA_025454675.1 Anaerolineae bacterium
CATTCACCATATAATCCGCAACCATTTGCGGTTGGGCTTCACCTGTGAACGGGGGTGAGGGAAGCGTCGGCAAAACGCGCAGATGCGTTAAGACACCCGTTTCATAAGTGGCAATCGCGCGTTTAATCGCCGTTTCGCCAAAATCGAATATTAAGGCTTTACGCACATCAGCAGACACATGACGCGCCGCGCCTAATGTGGATAAAATCGGCGCATATGGGGAGATGGTCAGTTTGCACGCATCACCCAATCGGTTTTGAGTATAGGCAATGACATGCTTCCCGATATTGCCACGCATCAAACCGCCCCCGAAGATGAATTTTTTGATACCCGCAAAAAATTCCCAATAACTATCATCCCAACTGGGACGGGCTTTTTGATTTTCGGGGTGCGGAAATTTGAGGGTATGGACAAACCAAAAAAAGCGCAATGCCATTTGGTCGGCGAGTTTTAGCGCACGCGGGTCATTTTGCGCGATTAAGGCATCAAAAACGGGTATCGGGTCGGGGTTAGTCATCAGGTCGGGCATGTGTTGTTCAATGGCTTGTGCCAAATATTTGCGCGAGAATAATTGATAGGATGTTTTGCCCTTAAATTCATCCGTCAAATCGGGCGCGTGCATCACAATCACCCGATTCATACTGATATCTGGGGTTATGATTTTTGGATTCAGAGGCATGTTTATCACTCCTGTATATAAAATAAAAAAGAGGACACAATTGTGATTGTATCCTCTCCAAAGTAGTGGGCGTTAAGGGACTTGAACCCCTGACCTCACGGATGTGAACCGTGCGCTCTAACCAGCTGAGCTAAACGCCCGTTGTATTTATTTCAGGTAGACCATATTATAGCATGGATAAAATTGATAAATCAAGATAGGATTTAGTGGTGGCGGGGCATGAAAAGGATGATGATTTGAGAATCAAATTGCAATTAACAGGGGTATGGATATTATGCACGGTCTTGTTGACAGGCTGTTTTCAGGATGCCAGCGACACCCTACCCGACCCAACCATCACCGATTGGCGACAACTGGCAGTGGGATTAGAAGAACGCATTATAAATATGGGTGATGATGCCCTATCGCAACTCTATATCGTGCGGATAGACCCCGCTTACTATCGGTTTGAGGCGCATTATACCCCCCAAACAGCATATTACCTTGAAGAATGGCAAGCACAACCCGACTTGTTCAATGCTATCCTCATCGTGAATACCAATTTTTTCAATGCGGATAAAACCATCATCGGCTTGCTGGTTCGTGATGGGCAACAATTCGGCTATGGCTACACGGATAGAGGCGGGACATTCGCCATCAAAAATAATTTTCCGTTCATCAGCCATAACATTTATCAGCCGTTTGATGCCACAGGCGCACAACATGCGGTGCAAGGCTTCCCCATGTTGGTCTATAACGGAGAACGCGCCTTTGAGCGACTAGGACGGGCTTCTCGGCGCACTGCCATTGGTCAAGATTCGCAAGGGCGGGTATATATCATCGTCACGCCGATTTTTGGTCCCACCCTCGCTGATTTTAGCGCGTTTTTAGCGAGTAGCGATTTGGGATTGGTCAATGCGTTTAATCTCGATGGCGGTGGCTCGACCATGCTTTACCTGAAAGATACAATCACTGTGCGTTCATTTGACCGCGTGCCTGCTGTATTGGCAGTTTATCCGATTGGGGAGTAATTCATGATAAAAAATGGCAAATTATTCGGCAAAATCCGCATTTCGTATCTCATCATTGGCGCATTGGCGTTATTGCTATTGTATTTGGCACTCCGCAATCTGGATTGGGATGCCACCTTCGCCATTTTCCGTACCGCCGATTGGCGCGTTTTGGGTGGCGCGTGGGTGGTAGTTGTCATGTCCTATTTTTTGCGCGGATTGCGTTGGCAGGTGTTACTGAGTGCGGAAAAACAAATTCACCCCCTGACGGTATTTTGGGGGACATGTGTGGGCTATTTGGGCAATAGTTTTTTGCCTGCCCGCGCTGGTGAAGTCATTCGGTCTGGGTTGCTGTCGCGCAAGACGGGCATCCCATTATTTTATGTGTTCGCAACCGCCCTCACGGAACGCATTTTTGACGCGGTGTTGTTGGTGTGCGCCATTTTACTCGGATTGACCACCTTCCCCAATATCCCCGATTGGTTGCGGAGCGCGATGACATCTATGCTCATTTTGGGCGTGATTGGCGGGTTTTCGCTCACCCTCCTGCCCCATCTATCAGGGTGGATTACCAAGCAAATGAACCGTTCACCCATCCCGCAAAAAATCAAAGCCAAATTGATTGAATTTGTGGGTCAATTTTTATTGGGGATGAAAGCCTTTCAAAATCCCACACGGGCGGGGTTATTCATCACCATTTCGTTATTTACATGGTCATTAGATGTGATTGCGACCATCATCGTCACAACGGGGTATGGCATCCCGCTCACGCCATTGCAAGGCTTACTCATACTTGCCGCATTGGGTTTGGCGAGTGCCGCCCCATCCACACCGGGTTATGTGGGCATTTATCAATCGGTGAGTGTGGCAATTTTTGCCCTGTTTGGCTTGAGTGATGAAGGCGCAATTGCCTATATCCTCACCATACAGGGATTAACTTATTTGGTAGTGATTTTATGGGGATTCATCGGCTTGTGGCGACTGAATAAGATGGGGGATGTGGAAAAATCCGAAAAACCAGATTATGTGGCGGACATACGTGAATAAATCTGCTAGTCGGCCATTACACCGCTAAATGAGAGGGGGATGTAAGGGACGACTAGCACAGCGTATGTCGTCCCAAATTTACCACCTAAAATTATTTACAGCGACAACTCTGCGATGATGCTTTTATCATCTGCCGTGCTGGTCTTGAAACCTAATTCACCCACCAAATGTAACATGGTGGTATTTTCGGGCAAAATCACACCGAAAATCGTCGGATACCCTTCGGCTTTGCCATATTCAATCGCACGCATCAACAACTGTTTGCCAAGCCCCTGCCCTTGAAATTTGTCGCTGACCAACAAGCCAAATTCCAAATCGCGGTTCTCATCAGGTGTGAGGCGCATAGTCGCAACAATTTCATTCTCATGCGTCTTGGGGTTTTTGCGTGTAGCAACAAAAATCATCTCGCGGGCATAATCAATGAAGCAAATGCGCGACAGACGTTGATGCGAAATGCGTTGTTGCAATTGAAACGGGGTGAAGAAACGCATATACACCGTCCGTTCAGATAACGATTCGTGGAATTTAATCATCAACGATTCATCCTCTGGGCGGATGGGGCGAATGGTAATCGGCGTGCCATCATTGGCTTCGCAATCAAAAATATATTGTTTCGGATACGGGCGGACTGCCAATTTTGGCAATTGTTCTTTTGTAATTTCGGCTGGATGCAACACAACACGCGCATCTAACGCGAGGATGCGTTCTGGTGATGCGATGAGTGGGTTAATGTCAATTTCGGCAATCAGGCGTTGCTCCGCCACAATTTGCGAGAAGCGCACCAGCAATTTTTCCAATTCAGCGACATTGACGGCTTTACGACCGCGCACACCTTTCAATGCCTCATAAATTTTAGTACGCTCAATCAAACGGCGTGCCAGTGTGGTGGTGAGGGGTGGCAATGCCAATGAACCATCTTTATACACCTCCACCAACGAGCCACCCGTCCCAAACAAGATGACGGGTCCGAATTGCGGGTCTACACTGCTACCGATGATGAGTTCATAGCCATCTAATTTGACCATCGGTTGCACATTCACGCCGTTAAAATGCTCTAAACCTGCTTTTTCTGCCACTGATTGGCGAATGGTCTGATAGGCATTGCGGACAGCCGCCTCATCTTTAATATTCAGCATCACCCCGCCCACATCGGTTTTATGGGTGATGGTGAGCGAGTGAATTTTCACAACAACCGGATAACCCATTTTTTCGGCGGCGACAACGGCTTCATCTTCGGTTTCGGCAATCACATCGGGGATAATCGGCATCCCATACGCGCCCAAAACTTGCTTCGATTCGTTTTCGGTGAGGATGGTGCGCCCTTCTGCGCGTGCGCGGGTGATAATATCCTCGACCAATTCACGGTTAGGGGTATATTCTTCGTCCGAGAGGAGCATCGGCGTTTCATATAACAAGTCGAGGTTATAGCTATAGCGCCACATATAATTAAATAAGCGCACGGCTGTATCGGGATACGAGAAGGTTGGGATATTCGCCCGATTCAAAATGCGTTCACCCGCTTCGACTGCCGTCCCGCCCATCCAACTGGCTAAAACGGGCTTACCATTCAAATCGGCATACGCGCGGAGGGCTTCAGCTGTACCTGTGGGGTCGGTCATATCTTGTGGTGTCAGGATGACCAATAACCCGTCACTATTGGGGTCTTTGGCGGCAATTTCCAGCGCCTTTGCATAGCGTTGTGGGTCAGCATCGCCCAAAATATCAATCGGGTTGTTATGTGACCAAGCGGCGGGCAAAAAGCTATTTAATTCTTGCATGGTCTCATCGGAAATTTCGGTCAGTTCACCGCCGTCGCTGATGAGTGCATCGGTTGCGAGTACACCGGGTCCGCCTGCATTAGTGACAATCGTCAAGCGCCGACCTTTAGGACGGGGTTGCTTGGCGAACACTTCTGCCATATAAAACACGTCCGAGATACGGTCTACGCGCAATACCCCCACACGGCGGAAGGCAATATCCAACACTTCATCGCTCCCTGTGAGTGAACCTGTGTGCGATGCGGCGGCTTTGGCGGCGGCATCTGTCCGCCCCGCTTTGATGACGATAATCGGTTTGGTGCGTGCCACTTCTTTGGCGGCAGACAGAAACGCCCGCGCATCACCAATAGATTCCATATAAATCACGATGCTATGCGTATTCGGGTCGTTGCCCAAATAGGTGATGAGGTCGCCCCAGCCCACATCCATCATCGAACCGATGGAGATGAACGCGCTGAAGCCGACATTTTCTTCAAAACTCCAATCGAGGACGGCGGTACAAATCGCCCCGCTTTGGCTGATGAACGCCACATTACCCGGTCGCGCCATAGACCCCGCAAAGGTGGCATTTAAGCCGAATAAGGGCATCATCACACCCAAGCAGTTGGGTCCGATAATCCGCATTTTTCCTTTGGCGGTCTCCATGATTTGACGTTCCAATTCAAGCCCTTCGGGACCCACTTCTTTGAAGCCCGCAGAGATGATGATTGCCCCTGGCACACCAATTTCAACACAGTCTTTGATGATGGCGGGGACTGTTTTGGCAGGGGTGACGATGACAGCTAAATCTATGGGGTCGGGGATGGCTTTGATGCTGGAATAGGTGCGAATGCCCATTACATTCGGGCGGTTGGGATTGACAGGGAAAATTGTCCCGCCAAATGGATTCGCCAATAAATTTTTGATAATTGTACGCCCCACACTGCCCTCTTTTTCGGTTGCGCCGATGATGGCGATGTTATTGGGCTTGAGGATGGGGTCTAATGGATTGCGTTTATTAACTGTGCGTGCCATAACAAATTTTTCTCCTAATGACCATTTTTTTGCACATCTATAAGCATATATCAAAGGGCGTGAAAATCCCATATAATGAATCTCATAAGATTGTCATGGTTGAGGTCAATAAGATGGATGAAGCGGAATTACTCAATTTGTTCTTATATGGTGAGACAGATAGGGTAGAACATAAAGAACGATTTTATGAAGCCAAAGATAAAATTTGCCAAACTATCTGTGCATTTGCCAATGATTTACCGAATCATAATAAACCTAGTGTTGTTTTCATTGGTCAAAAAGATGATGGTACATGCGCCAATATGACAATTGATACTAAATTATTGGAAGATATTGCCAGCATTCGCAATGAAGGCAAAATTTTGCCCTTTCCAACAATGGAAGTACAAAAGCATACCTTAAACGGGTGTGATGTGGTTGCGATAATTGTTCATCCATCAGAAAATACACCAATTTTCTACACAGATGACAAAAGAAACAATCATATTTGGGTGCGTGTTGGACCCAGCACACGCAAAGCAACTCGTAGCGAAGAAACGACACTCACGCGCAAACGCAAATATGTGGAATACGACGTTACGCCTGTGCGACAAGCGACTTTATCCGATTTGAATCTCATCTACTTGCATGAGATATATATTCCGCGTGCTGTTTCACCAGAAATACTCGAAGAAAATGACCGTCCCATTGAGCATCAATTATCTGCTCTCCATTTATCAACACCCGATGGAATTCCAACAGTTACGGGACTTTTAGTAGCTGGCAACACTATTCGCTATTTTTTGCCTGATGTTTATATTCAATTTGTTCGTTATCCGGGTGATGATATTGGTGGTATAACCCTAGATGACCAACAAATAGATGGGCGTTTAGATGATATGATAAAAAATATCATGGATAAAATACGGGTGAATATCACCACACAAACCAATATCATGACAAGCGATAAAAGTATCGTTAAACAAGATTACCCGCTTGAAGCCTTACGCCAATTGGTAATTAACGCCATTTTACACCGTGATTATGAAATGAGTCGTTCACCGATACGTGTTGTGTGGTTTGATGACCGTATCGAAATCATCAGTCCGGGTGGTCTTGAAGGGACAGTGAACAAAGAAAATTTTGGACAACCCTACGCAACATATTATCGCAATCCTAATTTGGCAACCGTCATGAAAACACTCAAGCATGTTGAGCAATTTGGCGCGGGTATTCGTATCGCTCGCAAATTGTTACACGAAAATGGCAATCCGCCGCCCGAGTTTAATCTTGATGTTTCCAATTTTGTCATTGTCACCGTACGAAAAGCCACCTAAATCCAACTCACCAGTTTCTTACTTGCAATTCCGCCCAAATCCTTGCACAATATAAGATATAATCAAATGAATGTTTAATTAAATTAGTGTGTAGAAGGATTTTTTGACCCATGAGTATGTTAAAACGGGAAATTTTTGAAAAAGACCATCAAATGTTCCGCGATTCGTTCCGCAAATTTGTTGAGCGCGAAGTTGTGCCTCATCACGAAGAATGGGAAAAGACCAAGCTCGTCCCGCGTGAAGTTTGGCTTAAGGCTGGCGAAAATGGCTTTTTGGGTTTTAACGTGCCAGAAGAATATGGTGGCATGGGCGTAACCGACTTCCGCTATAACGCCATCATCACCGAAGAATTGGTGCGTGTGGGCGCATCGGGTCCTGGCTTCTCACTTCATAACGATATTTGCATTCCCTATATTGTTCATTATGGCAGTGAAGAACAAAAGAAACGCCTCCTCCCCAAAATGGTAACAGGCGAATACATCACCGCCATCGCCATGACTGAACCCAACACCGGGAGCGACCTTGCTGGTGTTCGCACCACCGCCATCCGCGAAAATGGGTGTTATGTGGTCAATGGTCAAAAGACCTTCATCACCAATGGCATCAATAGCGACATCGTGATTACGGTTGTCAAGACCAAACCCGAAGAAAAACATGCGGGCATCAGCCTGATGATTTTGGAACGTGGGATGGAAGGCTTTGAACGTGGGCGTAACCTCGATAAAATGGGGATGAAAGCCCAAGACACTGCCGAATTGTATTTTAGCAATGTTCGCGTCCCCGCCGAAAATCTGTTGGGTGATGAAGGCGCAGGTTTCTTCTATCTGATGACCGAACTGCCCCAAGAACGCATGAGCATCGCCATCGCCGCGGTTGCCGCCTGCAAAGCCTCACTCGAATTGACCATCAAATATGCCCAAGAACGCGAAGCCTTTGGTCGTCCAATTGGCACATTCCAAAACACCCGCTTCAAATTTGCCGAGATGAAAACCGAAATCCAAATCGCAGAAGTGTTTGTGGATAAATGCGTTGCAGAATTGAACAAGGGTGAACTCTCGACTGAAACCGCATCTATGGCAAAATGGTGGACAACTGAATTGCTCAAGCGCGTGGTGGATACCTGCGTGCAAATTCACGGCGGGTATGGTTATATGATGGAATACCCCATCGCCAAAGCCTATTTGGATGCACGGGTACAATCCATTTATGGTGGCACAACCGAAATCATGAAAGAAATCATCGGGCGTGCGATGGGATTCTAATCTGAATAACACAAAGGGCGCAGTATGTTGCGCCCTTTTTATTTATAAAATCCAACTGATTAGAACCACCCCTACTACCAAATACCCCGCCAACCGATTCACCGCTACCCCAACCGTATATCGTGTTGAAAATCCCCACCAATTCCAATATTGTAAATCTACACTACTGATGGTGATTAGACCAACTAACCCTACTAATGCCAAACGAATTTCATTGGATAATGAATCCGTGAGGGTGAGAATAATCACCAATACGGCAGATACCACAACCTGCGTGATAAATTCAATCATGAAATAACGCGACATGGTATAGTTTTTGGGGCTAACGGCAATGAATGCCGCCACATGATTGGCGATATGTATCATGCCGTTGGTGGTTGCTTTGCTAATTACCACACCTAACTCATCGGGGTTCGGGTGTCCCCCAACACTTTTTATTCCCCATGGAATAAGCGCCTGCGATATTCCTCCCCAGAAAAACAAGATGATACCGCCGATAATAATTCCAATTAGAATATTCATCATTTGCTCCTTATCTCTTTTCGATAAAGAACATTTTATCGAAAATTTACACATTACTCTTGTAAAAATTGGACAAGATTCGGGGCGGGGTTAGGCAATTTCTGGAGCAATTGAGCGCGATAAGCAATTGGGGTTTGACCCGTAAAATCTTTGAACTCTTTAGAAAAATGGGCTTGGTCATAATATCCCAGTTGCAATGCTAATTCTATCATCGTCAGGTTCGAGGCAGTCATCATCAACTGAATCGCGCGTTCAATCCGCAAAATTCGCGCATAGAATTTGGGCGAAAATCCAATATCATCCCGAAAAAATCGGTCAATGGAACGAATCGAATAACCCACATCATGGCTAATTTGTTGAATTGTCTTATCTGGGCTAACCAATTTTCTTGTAATATCCATGACCATCCGATACGAATCACGCAGACGTAGCGACTGCATAAAAAACGCATCTAATAACACGATTTGGTCTATCAGTTGCGCCTCATATAATTTAGATTCTAATTCATCAATCGCCCGACCAAAAATGTCACTCGTCGAAATCACACTATCCGACAATTGATATAACGGATGTGGAATAAATGGGGCAAGTCCGCCCACCCGAAAACGAACACCTATCAGGTGAATTGCGCCCGTTTGATGAATGCTAACGGGATATGTCCGTTGGGCATCCACATTAGAAAATGGGATTGGCGTAGAATTTAGGTGAGGATGACCGCGTTGATATGCAACACCAAAATTAAATAAAATATCTGCCCGTCCATCCACAAAAATAGCTTCTTGGAGTGGCATCATATCGCTTGATTGGGTTTTGAGTATCCAATAATTTTCGATATATGGACGTAATGGGGGTATAGGTAAGTGAAGTTGATACATAATTCGACATCAGGTGGGGTGTATCGCAAATGATGGATACACCCCACCTTTCATTGATGATTATTTTGTACTCTCGGCTGTTTTTTCTTGGATAATTTGACGCGCCTCTTCCAATGAATTGGCAAAATAAACCTCTTTTGCCAATTTAGGAGCAATCACCCTACCAATCTTTACAATCATTTTGGTGCTGGTCGTTGCACCCACAATGACATTGATTCCCAAATTGGGCGGGGTCTTTTTGTTGGCATATTGCAACACCTTCGACATGGTGGCAGGCACAGAACGGACATTTTGTCGGAGCATGATGGTGTGAACTGTGTGTGGCACATGACTAAGTGCTTCAAATGTCTCATCAGTAACGCGATAATACTCTTCTAAAAGCATATTTCCTTCATATGTGGTAAGCAAAATCGTTTTTTCTTCGTTATCCCATTCAATCCGCCCTGGCATCGTTCAAAATCCTTTTTTAACTCATTATCCAACGGTCTCTTTCACATAAACGGGTGTCAGCCAATGCCGATATTTCTCGACACGACCACTCACCACATCAAAATATAAATTACGTATCGCCTGCGTGATTTCGCCCATCTTGCCATCGCCAATTTGACGGTGTTCAACACGGGTAATCGCCGCCACCTGCACGCCTGTCCCACACATGAATAATTCATCCGAGATATACACTTCGGTACGGTCAATATTACGCTCAATCACATCAATATGCAACTCATCACGTAATAATTGGATGATACTACGGCGGGTAATTCCTTCTAAGATGTTATCGGCAACACCGGGCGTATACACTTTGCCATCACGGACTAAAAACAGGTTGGCGGCGCTCATTTCGGAGATATGACCATCTTGATTGAGGGTGATGGCTTCATCATATCCCGATAAAATCGCATCACTTTTGATGAGGGATGAATTGGCATATGCCCCCGCAATTTTTCCGCGTGCGGGAATCGCATTATCTTCCACGCGCACCCATGATGAAAAACAAACATGCGCCCCTTCTTCGTTATCCACATACCGACCAAATGGGAGCGCGAACATGGTGAAGCCGTCATCTACATCATGAATCCGCACGCCAATCATCTCTGTGGATTTATACATCAATGGGCGGATATAACAATTTTCATGAAAATTTTCCGCGCGGAGCAAATTCATCAAAATATCGGTCAACCCTTCAGGGGTATAATCGAAGTGCATCCGCAATAAACTCGCTGATGAGAGTAATCGCTTAAAATGGTCATGCGGACGCATCACATACAATTGCTCCTCATTCGCATTCCAATAGCCACGCAACCCACCAAAAACGGCTGTGCCATAATGTAACGCATGGGTCATCACACCCACAGTTGCTTGCTCAATCGGCACAATATCACCATTCAAAAATGCGTATTTGGGTCGTCCTTGATTTGCCATGAAAAAAACTCCTGTTTGTAAATGTGTGTCAATTTAGGCATAGCTTACCGCATTTGATGTGCAAATTGCCACATGCCAATAAACCAATTTACGCCCCACCCACCCAAATTTCGGGCAACATCAATAAAATGGCGCTGGCAGGCATCCACCATGCGATTAGCCACTTCAATTTTTTGGGATAAAATCCTGCCATGAAAATCATCCCGCCAATCACAATCGGCACACCTACCCGATACGCCGCGGCGGGGTCGCGCCAGCTCACATTGGGCATGGTCAAGACAAACCCAATACACGGGAGCAATAACCACAGGGGCAATGTGTTTTCATCTAACCGAATAGGACGGAATCGGTTTGGGGATTTGCGATAATAAACAAATAGGGTTCTTATCCACATCACCCCTAAAAATACAGTTGGAATCCCTAAAAAGATGGCTAACAAAATAAAATTGACCGTCCGCGCCGTGCCGACAATTTCATAACTCGCCGTCAACGCATCAAACATGCCATACAACGGAATCAGGTGCAATCTGGCGGCGGGGTATTGGGTCGGAAGTGTGCCAAACCACAGGCGCATGAATCCCCACCACAGCAAGAATGTCAATAACGGTGCGCCAACCATCAGCGATGCCCAACGCATTTTTCCGCGTCCAAATATCGCATGAAGCGCCAAGCCAATCGCAATTAAAAATCCGATTTCTTTGGTCATGGTCGCAAGGATGAGCAAGCCAATCGCTGGGATATAGCGCCGATGGATATACGCAATGACCGCCACCAGCGCGAATGCAAAACATAAAATTTCATGCAATGTGAAGCGCAAGGCGAATAAATTGCCAACCCACAGCGTGTAGCCGATTGCCAAATAGCCATTTCCGCCCACCCACGCGATGATATAGGCTAATGCGCCCGCACCAACACCCAACGCCAGCACATTGATGATAATCAGGGTATACGGGATTAAATCAGGTTGCCCAACTGCCAATA
>JALONZ010000453.1 GCA_025454675.1 Anaerolineae bacterium
GCAACGGGCAACAAGAAGCCAAAGCGTTCTGGGGTGGTCAGGGCTTGTGCGACCGCAATCAGTTCTTCGTTATTGGTAGGGACTTCTAAGCCAGCTTCCGCCAATAATGTGGCGTTGTAGTACAAAATGGGTGTACTGCGTTGGAAGGGGATGCTCCAGACCATGCCATCTGCATCTGTACCATTCGCAAGAAAGGCGGGGAAGAAATCGGCAAGATAGGCTTCACCAGCTTCCCCCATTGTTTCAATCATCGGTGATACGGGGATAATGGTGCTATCGGCGATGAAGGTAGATAAATCGGTTGCCAACATAATGGCGACATCTACAATGGGGTCTGTGCCTTCTGCGAGGATAGTGTCACGGGTTTGTGTGTATGACCCACTATAAACGACATTGATAAGGATACCGGGATTTTCTGCCATGAATTGGGCGGCATATCCCTCAAAAATCGCGGGCAAGTTGCCTTCTACAGCAGATGCCCAATAAAAATCGAGTTCTACAGTGTCTTGGGCTTGGGTGAATGGTGCAACACATAATAATCCGATGAGGATAACCAGCAATCCGAACCGCGCAACTAACTTTTTCATACTTACAACCTCCGAAATAGGGCTAATCTGTTGGAAAAACTTCCTTTGTGATGATAGCATATAAACAACTATTGCGCTAAAAGGTTTCATGGGCAATCCATTTAAGCCCAAATTAACAGTCATGGAGTGGATTATGCGGAAATTGATTTTGATATGCTTGATGCTGATAATCACCACTGTTGCACAGGCACAACCCACCAGCTTATTATCCGATATGATTATTGCCACTGTTCCCGCCACACATGACCGCATCATCATTCATGATATGAACACCCAATCCTCGCGCATCCTCACCTTTCCGATTATCGGTGAATTACATTTGTGGGACTTTTCGCCAGATGGGTGTAGATTGCTATTCACCGTAGATTCCACATCTAATGGGATGCCCAAATTGTATAGCGCCCGTTTGGATGGCAGTGATGTGCGCGATATGGTGCAATTCACCGAATTGCCTGCCAATGATTGGGGGGTGTGGGAGCCAGATTGGGGTGCAAATGGGCGTATTGCGTTCACCTTATATCGCATGATGCAAGGTGAACGTGGATTGGAAAAACAATCACACATCGTTTGGATTGATGGGGCAGGTGGCATACCCGATTTTTATAGCCGAACAGGACGCGAATTTACCCCAACATGGTCGCCAGATGGGGCGTGGTTGGCATATGTCAGTTATGATGAGCGGGTTCCGGGTGCCAATGTATATTCGACTGCTGTCCCAACCCCACAAGGTCAAACAGGCGAACCTTTGCCGACCATCACCGAAGCCGATTTGTGGGTGGTCAGCACAGATGGCGCAACAAAATATCAACTCACTCGGTTTGATGTGGGCAGTGTGCGCTCGCCACGTTGGAGTCCCGATAGCGCCCTGATTGGGTATATTTATTCGGGTAGCCCATTTAATGATACTTTCTGGATGGTGGCAAATAGCGCGGGGTCACTCAATACACGCCTTAGCCTAAAAGATAACCTCACACTTGACCACACATGGTTGCCCGACGGGAGCGCAATGTTGGCATCTGTCCGCAATTTGCGCGATATTCAGCAAAATTATTTATGGGTGATTCCCCTGATTGGTAATGCGGATGATAGCGCCACCATTTACCTGAATGACCCGATTTTCTCATATACCGATTTCCCTCGTTTTAGTCATAATGGACGTTATTTAGCCTTCCGCAATGAGTATCGGTTGGTCATTTTGGATAACACCACAGGCACATGGACATTTTATGATGAATCGGCGTTGGGCAATACACCACCTGTCTGGTCGCCCGCAGGATTTAGTGGTGAGGTGAATTGTAGCGCATCCTAGACAATTTTCTAGCCAATTTATAACCAAGAATGAGAATGATTTGGCTAGAAATTGGTGTAAAATGTTTGATATTGTAAAGAGAGAAAATTGATGAGTGACCAAGTTTTAGTTAGTGCAGACCGCAACAATATTGAAGAGTGTATAGACCTTGCCCTCGATTTCGGTATTGGCATTGAGTTAATGACCTTTGCCTATCCTGATGTGTTGGATGGCAATTGGAAACAAACTGTTTCAACTTATAATGCCATTTTACGCCCTGTGCGTGCGCCCATCACCCTTCATGGTCCATTTATGGATTTGGTCTCTGGCAGTCCAGATGAACTCATCAACCACTTGTGCGCCCAACGCTATCAACATGCCATTTATATCGCCTCTGAACTGGGGATTAAAATGGTCAATTTACACGCCAATTTCATCGGCTCATTGCACAATAGCAGTTATCGGCGTGGTTGGCATGACCGCAATGTCATCTTTTGGAGCGCACTTGCTGACCTTGCCCGTAGTAACGGCGTGACCATCGTCTTGGAAAATATGTGGGAATATGAACCCAGCATCATCGGTGATGTGTTGCGCGAAGTCAATCATCCCAACCTGAAAGCCTGTTTGGATGTGGGTCATGCGCGGGTTTTTGGGGATAAACACCATACCATTGCCGATTGGATTAATCACCTTGCCCCATGGCTGATTCATAGCCACCTGAATAACAATAACGGCATCATTGATGAGCATTATGGCTTCGATTGGGAACAAGGTGTGCTGAACTACCACGAAATTTTGCCCCTATTCCGCAAATTAAAAACCCCGCCGTATTTTTGCCTCGAAATGTGGGATGTGAAGGACATGCGCCAAAGCCTGCATTATTTTGAATTGGATAAGATGCCACAGGGGTAAATAGTAATCCTGTTTTACCCTTAAAAATGAGTTTTATTAGAACCTCTTTACAAGTAACAAGCACGCAAATTAGAAAGGCGAATGGTGCAGCGTTAACGCCGACCTCTGGCCAGAGAGCCACACCGCACCAATTGGTGTTTAAATTGCACGCTGTGTTGATACATCCGTTAACGTAAATATGTAAGTCGTTCATGAAATTATTTGGCTGACTAGGTGCTTCCGTGATTGTCTGTTGAGCTGCATACAATATCTTACCGCGCTTTCAACGGCACGTAACAATGTTCACGCGATTTATATGTGAAAAATTCGTCTTTGCTTTAGCCGGTCAACAGCCTGTTGATGGATGACAGACGATAACATTGTAATAAAACTTTGATATCTACAAGCTAAGTGCTTGCGTGTTGTCACGGTGCTAAATCAAATTTGCCATC